>JAILIY010000166.1 GCA_024695025.1 Acholeplasmatales bacterium | reverse complement strand
ATCAATTTGGATTACATCAGATCAAGAATATATTCAATCAGGGGCCTTTTCAGGATTTACAAATCTTGAATATATAATATTTAATAGTAGTGTTACAGGTATCGGTGATAATGCATTTAATAATGTACCTACAACTTGTAAGATATTATTTAATGGAACAGAAGAACAATTCAATTTAATCACTAATAAAGAAGTATGTTCTCAAATGACTATATATTATTACAGTGATACAACACCTACAGAAACTGGAAATTATTGGCACATAGTTGATGGTAAATACGTCATATATTAAAATTTAGGGGCTGTGAAAAAACCTAACTTTTAAAAAGTATGGTTTCACAGCCCTTTTTAATACTTATATTTCGATTTAGCCTCTTCATTGAGGCTTTTCTTTCTTTGTTTATTTACTTTATTTGATAATCTTTTCGCGCTTGGTTTTTTAAAAGTTTCACATTGTAAATTGTCAGGTGCTTTCCAATACTCAAATTTTGCTTTGCCACTATAGAATCTAAATATTTTTCGTATATTATAACCTAAACATACTAACATAAATTCTGTAGAGACTTTATCTATGAGTGTTCTTCTAAAGCGTTCATACATAAAGTCTTGTTTTATAACTCCAAATGCTCCCTCAACTTGAGAACTACGATTAACCCTCATCTCAATTCCGGTAGGGCTTAATAAATTACTTTCTGCCTCTTGAATATAATTTTGAAGTTTTTGTGATACCTCATATATTTTAAAATTTTGACTTTTATCACTCATAAATCTTTTACAGTAATCTTTAAATTTACAGTCATTACATCCTACAATTTTATAAAATAAAGAATTTGATTTTCTAGGATGTGTTTTTATATCTGATGCTATCACACCTATATTTCCATTTAGGCAAGTTATTGTATTATCTCTATTTATCCTATATTGACTAGGACGTTTACCAGATACATTGCCTTCCCATGTTACATATTTAACATAATTTTTTATGTTGTGTTCCTCTAAGAAAGTATAGTTTTTTAATGAACCATATCCAGCATCTGCACATACAGCTTCGGGATATATTTTGTACATTTCATAATGTTTTTCAATTATTTTTATGAAATCTTCCATATCATTCCTGCTTTGAGTAACAATATAAGAAGATATTATTCCATATATTACGCACAATTGCACATTATAAGCGGCGTGCATATTACTTCCCAAGCCAGAATAATAATCTTCTTTCAAACACATTGCTGTTGCGTCTTTATCAGTTTTAAAATAAGAGTTTCTATTTGGCCCACAAATCCTCTCTTTCTCTTCATATTCCAAACTCTTTTCTAAGTAACTGTATAATGATGAATACGCATCTCTATGCTTTTTATTTTCTTTTTGTGATAAATCATAAGATGAAATAATAGTGTTAAGCTCTATAAGTTTATCAGCTATCATTTTAGAATCTATTATCCCTTCATTCGGTATTCCACGAGCTATATTATAATCGTTCAATAATAGTCGAATTTTATTACTCAACTTTATGTGAAAGGCGGTTGGTTTCCATACAAATTTATATTTGTTTGCGTCAGCTTCAAATTTGGATCCATCAATATATGCCTTGTCCATTTTTATATTACATTCTTCAAAAATAGCTTTTGTTATTAATCCGAATATCTTATCTCGATATGGTACTATATAGTCGTTAATAAAATTACCAATTGTTTTATAAGATGGGGTTTCGTTTTCCATTATATAGATGACTCTTAAATCATACATACACATATCTTCAATGTTTCGTAACGATGCCTTGTTAAAAGCGAAAGAATATATTATCGCTGCTAACATATTATATACATTAAAACTTGGTCGTCCTCCTTTATTTAAATCATCATGAACTATCTTCGACTTTAATAAATCACATACACCAGATTTTTCTAATAATCGTAAAAATCTATCTATTTTTTGTGTTTCCTCAACCTTTATAGTTGAGGAAAGTATAAAAAAACTTTGTCTTATGTTATAATAACTCATGTAGAATAATTGTGTGCCAACACTATTCTACCATAAAGACGGCTCCGGGTTCGATTCCCCGAGCGTTTTTTGCTTTTTAAGCATAGAAAAAAGGCTGTGAAACCATACTTTTTAAAAGTTAGGTTTTTTCACAGCCCCTTTTTTGTTTGTTAGAATATGTTGAAATTTACAGCACCAGGAATCTTGTTAGAATAACATGTATTCTTGATGTTGTTAGCTGTAGATTTACATGTTGATCTAATTGAAGATGCATTTGATGGAGTTGTAACTTTCTTTCCTGAAGGTAATTTATCACTTGATTTACCATTAAAACCATAAACATTTGAGAATGTCTTGAAGTTAAATGGTGCA
>JAILIY010000118.1 GCA_024695025.1 Acholeplasmatales bacterium | reverse complement strand
GGTGAATATATTCTATCAACAAGTTGTTTATCACTACTATCAGGCAAATATATACAGTCATATATAGAATTAAATTTTGGCTCATAGTTCAAACTCAAATCTCTACTAAAGAATAAATTAGATGTATAAATACCGTTTTTTGAAAACCATCCAACATTGTTTGTAAATTCATCCATACTCTTAATTTTATAATCAATGTCACTTACATAGTTTGAGGTTACATTATCTAATAAGTCTTTACAACTATCGATCATTGTCTTTAGATTTGATGCTATTGTTTTATTGAAATTCTTTTGAACTAAGGAGCTATAAGCATCTTCAATTTGACTATAATCATATTTGATTTTATCAATTCTTTGACCATTATAATTATTTAATTGATTGTATAAAGTTTTGGCTTTTAATAACAAATTATCGACAACTTCATCAGCTTTTTGCTTAGACTTTATTTCATTTAAAATTTTAAGTCCTTGATTACAATCAATACTAAATTTAGATGCTATTTCTTCTACGCTTTTTATCTGTACATTAATATTGATTTCTTTTGGCAAGGAATTAACAAATTCATCATCATTTAATTTGATTTCAAGCATATGTCTTAAGGAATCAGAATTTAAAACAATACAGTCATTGTCAATATGTCGCTTTGTGATATAAAAGATCTTGTTACTATCTAACATAACCATAACCTCCTAAATTTAAATTTGAAAATAGAACACTGTCAGTAAATTATACCATACTTTTATAAATTTTTAAATTTATAAAGCATTTTTTATTGTATTTTTACCAGTTTTGTTAAAGATTCCTTTTTTATAACATTTATAAATATATAATTAGTCCCTAATTAAAATAAAAAGACCTTTGATTTGTAATCAAAAGTCTTGAAAATTTAAATTAATACCGGACATATAGTCGGCTGACGATATTAATGCTTTATAAAAAGCAATTCTACTCCCTTTTTAGGAACTATTCATATTTACAATTATATTATATTGAATATTTTGTCAAATGTCAATAAATATCGTATATGATCATGTACTACTACTTTGTAGTAGAACCAAAACCGCCATTTCTTATAGACTTACAATCGTCATCAAAAGTAATTCCGTATTCAACGAAAATCCCTTGCATGAAGCCTGTACCTTTTTCTACTTTAAGAACCTTACCTTCATTTGAATCATTAGTGATTTTTGCAAAGATATGTCCTTCGTTATCTGAATAATAATAATCAGAATCAATAATACCTACAGTATTATTTAATTGAAGTCTATATTTAAAGCCTAAACCACTTCTTGGATATAATTTTAATACATAATTTTCTTCCATATAAACTCTAATTCCTGTTGGAATTTTGATAGTTTCACCAGGGTTTAAAGTAATATCAAAAGGTGCGTAAAAATCATATCCAGCACTACCTTTAGTAGCGCGCTTAGGAAGCTTTAATTCATCATACATTGATTTAACTAAAGCTTCTTCTTTGTTGTCAAAGCCTGATTTAAATTGTTCAAATGAAACAACTTCAAATCTAGCAATTCTCTTAAAATTATCCATTATACTGAACCATCCTCATATAAGACAATCTTGCCTTCTCTTTTGGTTTTTTTAATATCAATGACTCTTTGATTAGATGAACCAACCCAGTGAATTTTAGGGTCAAATTTATCTATTTCAAATCTACCATCACAAACTACATCAAGCATTGATATAAAAGGTAGACCAGATATTTGTTCATAGCGATATCCAGTATAAAGCCATTTTGTTTTATGTGGGAATTTAGCATTGATTTCAGATACTAATTCTCCTATTTCATCAACATTTGCAGGATGAAGTGGATCTCCTCCGGAAAATGTTATACCAGAAATATAATCCTTTGATAATTCGGCAAATATTTCTTGTTTAGCACTTTCGTCAAAAGGAATACCACCATTAGGGTCATGAGTTATTGGATTTTGGCAATAGGGACAGTGATGAGAACATCCTGCAACCCACAAAACCACACGTAATCCGCTACCATTTAGCATATCATCCTTAGTAATATTATGGTAACGCATTTACTACATACTCTTCCTCTCTGCAATTTCTGCCATTTTTGCATCATTTAATCTTGTACTACCGTGAACTCTTGAATAAGATAGATAACCATTCATTCTTTCAATCTTAGTAAGATTTCTAGAACCACACTTAGGACATGCATCCATTTGTAATTCTTGGTGACCACAGTCTTCACAATAAGCAAGAGATAAGTTTACACCTTCATAAAAGCCCATGTCCATAGCACGTCTAATTAATGATTTAATAGCACCAATATTATAATCTATTGGGTATTTAACATATTGAATCTTTCCACCATTTGCAAGTTCCCAGAATCTAGCTTCCTTATTTTGTTTTTCAATTGGAGATAGATCTTCTGTAACATGGCAGTGGAATGAATTTGATACATATGGTCTGTCACTTACATTTTCAACAATACCATATTTCTTTCTGAATTGAGTGATTTGTAAACCACATAATGATTCTGCTGGAGTTCCATAAATTGCATATAAATGGTGATCAGCTTCCTTAAATTCAATAATCTTCTTGTTGATATATTGCATTACTTCAAGGGCAAACTGGCCATCTTCAGCGATTGATTTGCCGTTATATAATTCTTGAAGCTCATTTAAAGCTGTAAAGCCAAATGATGCAGTGGCAGCCTTAAGAAGTGGCTTAATCTTATCACTAGGTTGTAAATTACCGCCATAAAAACCACCCTCACAATATGCAAGTGGGTTAGTTGAAGCACGCATTTCTCCTAAATAATCATATGTTCTACAATGTAATTTTCTAATTAGATTTAGATAATAATCTAAAACTTCATAGAAATCTCTATTTTCTTGTCTTGATTTTGCTAAAATCATTGGTAGGTGAAGTGATACAGCACCGATATTAAATCTACCTACGAATACTGGCTTATCATCTTCATCTGCTGGAGATTCTCCACCTCTTTCATACCAAGGTGATAAGAATGCACGACAGCCCATTGGTGAAATAACTGCACCATATTTTTTATACATAGATGCGATATAACCATCACCAGTCATACTTAACCAGTCTGGATACATAGTCTTTGATGAGCACTTTACGCCCTCTTCAAATAAATCTTCATTTACACAGCCTTCACCATGTAATTCCTTATCATATAAGAATACAATCTTAGGGAATAATACTGGTCTTTTACGTCCTGGTTTTCCTTGACCACCACGTCTAACCTTTAAACATTCAAGTGTACACATTTTTGCAAATCTAGATGTACCTAAACCTAAAGTCACAGTGATGAATGGATAATCACCACGGCTTGATCCTACTGTATTGAACTTGTATTCAAGACCTTGCCAGCCTTGTTTAAATTCAGTTCTAACATCTTCTATTGCTTGTTCATTAGCTAAAGCTCTATTTAAGCCTAAGCCTACATATTTATGAAAAGCTCTTTGGAAGCTCTTTTCTGCATATTCTTCTAAAATAGTATCAATTTGAGGTACAGTAAAACCACCATATTGTTGTGCGGCAGTAGAAAGTACGATATCGCCAATTACATCAAAGGCAACATCAAGTGACTTAGGTTCATTATACCAAATATTACCCATTTCAAAGCCACCCTTTAATACTCTGGCAACATCAAATAGACAGCAGTTCATTGTATCACGTCTTGCAACCATATCATGGATATAGATGTATCCATCATTAACTGCTTGTAATTCTTCAATATTTAAAAAGAACTTTTTATATAATTCTTTATTTAATTGGTTATAAATTAAGCTACGCTTAGTTGAAACAAGCGCACTATCTGTATTAGAGTTTTCCCTGTCTCCAATATACATTATAGATTGACTCTTTGTATAAACTTCATCAAGAATATGTACGAAATCTTGCTTATAGTTTCTATAATCTCTATAAGATTTAGCAACTACAGGGAAGAATTTTTCTAGTGCACCTTCTACGAAGTTATGCATTTGTGGAATTGTAACACGTTCTAATTGGCGATCTTCAATATTCTTCATTACGTCAGTAATTATCATATTTAAATCATCCTCAGTGAACTCAATCAACACTCTAGCAGCACTTTTTGAAACTGCTGTTTTGATTTTTTCTGGCTTAAAATAATCTTCTGTTCCATCCTTTTTAATTACAATAACTCTTTTCATATCTTCCATATTAGCACCCTCTTATTTTTCTTTTTGTAAATCTATAACGTGTCGCTCAAGATACTTTTAATTTTAGCATTGAAATATTATATATTCAACACAATGAAATCACTTTTAATTAGATTTAATAAGATGTATTATTTCCATAAATAAAATTTATAGTTTTTGGTAATTTTACTTAGTTTTAAATACTAAATCACGCTATTTTAACCTTATAAAACATAATTTTGATATATTTTTAGCCTTTTTTGTATAATTTCTATAAATTTTCTTTATAACTATTTTTATTAAAATTTATATGATATTTCGATATTTTTTACATAGTGTAAAATCAAAATAAAAGAACCTAGTTTTATTCTAGGTTCTAAATCATTTTTTTATAAATTATTTATTTAATTTTGCCTCAAGTTCACCCTTAAGATTTTCATAGCCTGGCTTACCTAATAAAGCGAACATATTTTTCTTATAAGATTCAACACCTGGTTGATTAAAAGGATTAACTCCTAATATATAAGCAGATACACCACACGCAAATTCAAAGAAATATGCCATGTATCCATATGAATAAGCACTAATCTTATCGATTGTAACTCTAATGTTAGGTACACCACCATCGACATGGGCAATTAATGTACCTTCCATAGCCATCTTGTTTACGTAATCCATAGTCTTGCCACTTAAGAAGTTTAGACCATCTAGATTGTCCTTATCAGCTTCAATTGTAATCTTTTCTTCTGGCTCTTCTACTGAAATAACTGTTTCATAAATAGTTCTTTCACCTTGTTGAATCATTTGACCTAAAGAGTGTAGGTCAGTTGAGAATGAAGCACTAGTAATCCAAATACCTTTGCCATCCTTGCCTTCACTTTCACCATATAATTGTTTCCACCATTCAGCAAAATAATTTAATTTAGGTTCAAAGTTAACAAGCATTTCTAATTTTTTGCCACTTCTATATAAAGCATTTCTTGTAACAGCGTATAAAACTGCGTCGTTATTTTCAAAATCAGAAGCACAATATTTTAAATATGCGTCCTTAGCGCCTTCCATCATTTCGTCGATATCAATACCTGCTGCAGCAATTGGAAGTAAACCAACTGCAGTTAATACAGAATATCTTCCACCTACATCATCAGGTACTACAAATTCTTCATAGCCTTCAGCATCAGCTAAAGTCTTTAAAGCACCACGTGCCTTATCTGTAGTTGCGTAAATTCTATTTTTTGCTTCATCCTTACCATAACGCTTTTCTAATACATCTTTAAAAATTCTAAAGGCGATTGCAGGTTCTGTAGTTGTACCTGACTTAGAAATAACGTTTATTGAGAAATCCTTATCCTTAATATAATCTAATAATTGAGATGCATATGTTGATGATATTTGATTACCAACAAAGATAACTTCACATCCTGTATTACCAAAATATCTAGTAAGCATTTCAATTGCACTTCTTGCACCTAAATATGATCCACCAATACCGATTGCAAGTAATACTTTAGATTGTTTTTGGATTTTAGCAGCTGCTTTTTTGATTTTTAAGAATTCATCTCTATTATAAGTAATAGGTAAATCTAACCAACCAAGGTAATCATTACCTTCACCAGTTTTATCCTTTAAAGTCTTAAATGCACCCTTTGCATCTTCTAAAGTCTTGTTATAAACTTTTTTGTCAACAAAAGACAATGCCTTACTGACATCTAATTTTAGTTTTTTATTCATAATGTATCCTCCGAAAATCTCTTTATATTATTATAACACTTTATTTTAGTTTAGAAAATACCTATTTTATTAACAAAAAAAGGATAATATTATAAAATATCATCCTAATTCATTATAAATTATCTGTAACTAATCTTACTTCAACAACTTCAGGTACGTATTCAACCAAAAGTGATTCTATACCGTCCTTTAAAGTATAGTCAAGTGAGGCACAGCCATCACATGCACCCATCATTCTAACGTATACTACACCTTCAATAAAATCTACAAATTCAATGTCTCCACCTTCACTATTTAAATATGGTCTTACCTTATTTAAAACATTATTAATTTCAGGAATAACATCCTCTTTTTTTCTTTGTTCCATAAATCTCTACCTCAAAAACTAATAACTAATTGTTGTTATTGTTAAATTTCTTTTTGTTTCCCTTAAATCTCTTTTTATTATTTTGATTATTTTGATTATTGTTTTGATTATTATTTGGCTGAGGTCTAAAATTGTTTTTGCCTCTATTAACCTTAGATGGATCAAAACCATTTGATGAAGATACATATGTTTGAGTGTTTTCTGGTTGTTCAGTTTCCTTCTTTACATTTGTATCCTTCTTGATTGGTTCTTTGTAATTATTTACATCATCTTTCAAATCATCAGGCATCTTTCCTTGTGGCAAGGAATTAATTTTTTTCATATTAATATCAATATGAGGTTCTACTTTAGGAGTGGATTTTAATTCTAAAGTTTCCTTATCATAGTTTTCTTTTACAAGTGGTGTTATCACAAAACCTGTTGTATCTGTCTCACTAGCCTTTTCATTTTTACTAAGCTTATTATATTCATCTTCTGATTTAATTCTTTGTAATACATAATAAGGACTTCCAATTACGCATGAATGAGTTAAATATTCAGTCATATTGCCATAAAAATTATCACTGTTAGGATTGTTATTAAAGCCTTTTAATCTAAGCAATCCTGCTGCTATATCACCAATAATATATGTACAATCATCAAAGCATTCTTCTAAATAGGCTTCTATGAAGGCCTCTTCATTGAAAGCATCTCTAAAATTATTTTTTAATATAAACATTCCTTTAGAACATTTAACAAGCATAAAATCACCAACCTAAATCTGCTTAGTTTCTTTTAAAAAATTATAAAAGCCATCCAAGCCAACCATTATATCATCATAAGTTTCATCAAAATTACCAGTATACCAAGGATCTGCAATATCTCTTTTTAAATCAGTATATTCAAGTAATAAATGAATCTTATTATTTGTATCTTTAATTCTTCTTTCGATATTGTATCGATTATATTGTTCCATAATTATAATATAATCATATTTATTATAATCATTTAAAGTTATTTGCATAGCCCTTTTTTTACTATAATCGATATTAAATTTATCTAATATGCGTTTTGCACCTCTATGAATAGGATTACCTATTTCTTCTGTTGATGTCGCACGAGACTCAATATGAAATTTATCAGCTACACCTAATTTATCTACTTTATATTTAAATAAAAATTCTGCCATTGGACTTCTACAAATATTTCCATGACACACAAATAATACATTTACCATAAATGTACACCATTAATCATTTGAGACAAGGCAGACACACTCACAAGCTATTGCCTCACCTTTGCCAATAAAGCCCATTTTTTCCCATGTAGTAGCTTTTATACTAACAAACGACTTATCTATACCTAAAAGATTAGAAATAGATTCTTGAATCTTTAATCTAATTGGATTAATCTTAACAAATTCAGCATATATAGTCAAATCTAAATTAATTAATTTAAATCCTAAATCTTTAACCTTTTGATAACATTCTTTTAAGATAATCTTAGAATCCATATTTAAAGTCTTATCGCTGTTATCAGGATAAAATGTTCCTAAATCGCCTAAAGCTAAAGAGCCAAGTAAACTTTCAGCTACTGCATGAAGCACAACATCTGCGTCACTATGTCCTAAAAGACCAACCTTTGATTCAATTTCTAAACCACCTAATATTAGTTTTCTATTTTCAACTAATTTATGAGTGTCCCAAGCGTGTCCTATTCTAATCATAATTACTCCAATATTGCCTTTAACAATTTATAATCAAGCATAGTTGTTACTTTAAATACTTCTTCGTTAGCTAATACTAAATCAATTTTAGCATCATTGTAATAATGTTCAATTATTGAAACATCATCAGTGAATTCTAAATTAGAATTGATAGCTTTTGAATAAGCATCTTTAAATAACTTTGCTTTACCACATTGTGGTGTAACTGCACTGATAAGCTTATTTCTATTTAATGTATTAAGCTTATTATCATTTATTTCTTTAATTGTATTTTTAACAGGAAGATAAGTTAAGATACAATCACTATTATCTTTTTTAGATATTATTTCATCAACTACTTTTTTATCAAGTAAAGGTCTTGCGGCATCGTGAATTAAAACATAATCCCCTGTTACTTCCTTTAAGCCATTATAGACACTTTCTGTTCTAGTATTACCACCATATACACATTTGATATTACTATTTAGATAAGGCTTGATATAATCCTCATCTAATTTATTAATAACGCATATGATTTCAAAATCATATTGTGAAAATAAATCTAGTGAATATTTAAAAATAGGCTTTTTGTTAACTTCAAGCAATATTTTATTTTTATCAATACCCATTCTAGTTCCACGACCAGCCATTAAAATAATCACACTAATCATTATTATTCACCTGTTATCACATAATCTAATTTTAAGTCATAATCATCAAGATTAATATCTAAATTTGTACAATTTTTATAACATATACCAATCTTTAATCCAAAATAATTATCTAAATACCTATCATAATATCCTTTTCCATATCCAATTCTTTTTAAATCCTTAGATATTCCTACACATGGTATTAAAAAACAATCTATGTCATCTCTTTTTACCATTTTTCCTATTGGTTCTTTAGTATGGAATTTACCATCTATTAATTTGTCGCCATTTTGATATTTCACAAAATAGATTACATCTTTTGTGACTGGTAAATAAAAATTCTTATCAGGATATTTACTGACAATATCCATTATATCTATTTCATTACCTATAGGGTAATAAATACCAATATTTGAGTAATTGTCGATAATCTTTTTATCTACAATTTCTTTTATGACATTAAAAGATATCAAATCTTTATTATTTAGATTTCTATTATTTAAACATAAAGCTCTAAAAGCTTTTTTATTTTCTGCCATAGCTTATATCCTTATAATAAATATATGAACCCTGATATTGAGGATTTAAAGAATAAACTAAAGCATCATTAGTAAATTTCAATACATCTTGTGGATTTGGTGCCTCATTAGACATACAAATACCCATATTGACATCTACTTTAATTCTTGTATCACCATAATTAAGTGAAGTATGTAATATCTTTTCACCATTTTTAAGTGAATTTTTTAAAGCTTCCATACTTTGATAATTAATTAATATAGCTACAAAGTCTAAACCACCGACTCTATAAATTAAACCGCCATCAACAAATGATTGTTTAAATGAAGATACGTATTGATTTAAACATGCATTACCTATAGCTCTACCATATTGATCATTAATTTCAGGTATAGATGTTACTTTAAATTTAACTAATTGATACATTCTATCTTCTTGATATAATTGTCTCAATTTATTAAGCATATTAGCTTCGTTACCAACTTGATCAAGTACAGTACCAGTCTTTTCAAAACTGTAATCATCTACTATAGTCATAATACCACATAATTCAACTGTTTCACCTTGGGTAATTCTTTTACCTTCTTCTTTTACATAAACATAATAATTACCAGTATTAAATCTATATGATGCATTATATTCATTACCATTTAATTCTCTAATCTTTTCTTGATAATGCTTTAAATCATCGGGATGGATATTCTTAAAGAAATCTTCAACAGAAATTGTATTACCATTTAAGAATAATCTTCTTACAATAACATCATTTACCCAAAGAGTACCTGTATTTAAAGTATTAAAGAAAATACCATCAGTAGTCTTTTGTAACAATGTGATAAATCTATCTTTTATTATTTGAAGTTCATTTTGAGCTTCTGCTTTTTTCTTTTCTAGGCCAATTAAATCTTCTTCAGACTTTCTATCGCCAAGTAATATTCTACCTTTATATTTACCATTTGTGAAAATATCACTTTCGTTAAAATACAAAGCGTCTTTTCTAGCAAAATCATCTTTGATTTCAATTTCTAAAGTATAACTCTTTTTAGATTCATCCATCTTCTTATTAAATTGTTTATAATATTTTTTAATATCATCCTTTAAGCATGGCTGACCATTCATTGAAACAATATAATATTTTAATTCAATGACATCAAAGAAGTTTTTACCAATCGCAGCCTTCTCTTCAATACCTAAATCCTTTAAAAAGAATGAAGAAATTTCTTTAAT
>JAILIY010000090.1 GCA_024695025.1 Acholeplasmatales bacterium | reverse complement strand
TTATTTTGGTGGTTTCAATGCAAAGCAATTACCATTACCAATGATGAACATCTTAAATGGTGGTGCTCATGCTGATTTCTGTATCGACTTCCAAGAAATCATGATTTTACCAGTTGGTGCATCATGCATTAAGGAAGCAGTAAGAATGGGTGCTGAAGTATTCCATGCACTTAAGAAGATTTTAAAAGCAAACGGTTATGTAACTTCAGTTGGTGATGAAGGTGGTTATGCACCTAAGTTAGGTTCTAACGAAGAAGCATTCGAAAGAGTAATTGAAGCTATTAAGGCTGCTGGTTTTGAACCAGGTAAGGATATCTGCTTAGGTATCGACGTTGCTTCATCAGAATTCTATGATAAGAAGACTGGTAAGTACATTCTTAAGGCTGATAAGGGTGAATTCACTTCACAACAAATGGTTGATATTTATTATACTAATTTATGTGCTAAATTCCCTATTATCACAATCGAAGATGGTCTTGCAGAAGATGACTGGGAAGGCTGGAAGTATTTAACTGAAAGACTTGGCGACAAGGTTCAATTAGTTGGTGATGACTTATTCGTTACTAATACTAAGAGATTAGCTAAGGGTATTGAAATGGGTGTTGCAAACGCAATCCTTATCAAGGTTAACCAAATTGGTACTTTAACTGAAACTTTCGAAGCTATCGAAATGGCTAAGAAGGCTGGTTATACAGCAATCGTATCTCATAGATCAGGTGAAACTGAAGATACTACAATTGCTGATATCGTAGTTGGTACAAATGCAGGTCAAATCAAGACTGGTTCATTATCTCGTACTGATAGAATTGCTAAGTACAACCAATTAATAAGAATTGAAGATGATTTAAATGGTCGTGGTCAATTCGAAGGTGTATCTACATTCGAAGGTAAGAAGTCAATTTATTGTATTAAGTAATAATTATTAAATTGGATATTAAGAGGGAGATAATATTTCCCTCTTTATTTGATAGAGGAGAAAAAAATGATTAACGTAAATGATTTAAAAAATGGCGTAGTTATCGAATATGATGGAAAACTAATGCAAATTTTAGAATTTATGCATGTACTTCAAAATAAGGTTGCATATGTTCGTGTAAAAATGAAAGATTTAAGAACAGGTTCAGTTATGGAAACAGCTTTAAAGGGTAGTGATTCTGCATTTAAGCGTTGCTATATAGACCGTCGTCCTATGCAATATATTTATGCATCAGGAGATTCATATGCATTTATGGATAATGAAACATATGAACAAATTGAAATCCCTGCAGAAAGACTTGCATGGGAAAAGAACTTCTTATTAGAAGGTGCTAATGTAAATATCACTTTTTATGAATCAGAAATTTTAGGTGTATCATTAGATGATAAGATTGAACTTACAATCGTTGATACATTACCTGCAGTTAAGGGTGATTCAACTTCAAAAAAGGATGCAACTTGTGAAACTGGTTTAACATTAAAAGTACCTATGTTTATTGAAAATGGTGAAAAGATTATCGTTTCAACAATCGATGGTACTTATGTTTCAAGAGCTTAATAAGGGCATAAGCCCTTTCTTAGCAGCTTAGCCAAGCGGTAAGGCAGCGGACTCTGACTCCGCCATTTCATAGGTTCGAACCCTATAGCTGCTGCCAATGGAGGACTTTATGGTAGTAAATAATAAAACTCACCTGTCTGGTGATAAAATCCAAGAAGTATTAGTAAATGCAGCAAAGAAGAATGCATTCTCAAGAATCATTTATATTTTAGTAATTGCTGTGTGTGGATTAGCTATCCTAGTTACAGGATTAGTAATAAGTAATAATTCTTTTACGCTTATGGGTGGTGTGTTTTCAGCATTCTCTATAGTGTATTTATTATTCTGCTTTTTTAGTTATAATAAAAATAAGAAAAAAATATTACAAGAAAATGAAAATTTATTTAATCAAGGTATAGATTATTCATATATTTTTAAGGAACAATCAATTAAAATTTTAGCTATTGAACCTGATAAGAGAGTAAAGAAGGATTATAGCTATAAGGATATTAAAAAGGTTTATGAATATGATGAATTTTTTGAATTATCATTTACAGATACTTTAGTTGCTTATGTAGCTAAAGATGGCTTTGATGATGATAAAATGATTGAATTCTTTAAAAAGAATTTAAGTATTAATAAGAAAAAATTGATTAATAAATGTAAAGATAAAAGTGAATAGTATTCGCTTTTATCTTTTTTATTAAGAGGAGGATTATATATGATTACATTAATAAAAAAATCATTAAGAGAATATAAAACTGCCTCTATATTATCTATTGTTTTTATTTTATGCGAAGTTGTAATGGAATGCTTATTGCCATTTATAACTTCTAAATTAGTTGACCAAATGAATGATTCTAATAACAAGTTATTAGCTATCTATAGTATTGTATTAATTTTGATGGCAATGCTATCATTGACATTTGGTGCTTTAGCAGGAAGATATAGTGCTAAGGCTGCAGCTGGTTTTGCAAAGAATTTAAGAAAAGATATGTATGAAGCAATTTCAAATTATTCTTTTGAAAATATTGATAAATTTCAAGCATCAAGCTTAGTTACTAGAATGACTACTGATGTTACAAACGTTCAAAATGCCTATATACAAATCATTAGAGGTGCAATTAGATCACCATTTATGATTATATTTTCATTAATTATGAGTTTTTATATATGTGCAAACCTTGCTAAATATTTTGTTTTAGTTATGGTAATTTTAGCTATTTTATTATTTGGTATAATGGCGATTGCAATGCATATATTTAGAAGATTATTCAAAAAATATGATGCACTTAATGATTCAGTTGAAGAAAACATTAAAGGTATTAGAGTTGTTAAATCTTTTACAAGAGAAGATTATGAAAAGAATAAATTTAATAAAGCATCAGATAATTTAAAAAAAGATTTTACATTAGCTGAACGAATTATAGGTTTTGCATCACCTATTATGCAAGGATCTGTAAATGTAATAATGGTTTTAATTATATTTTTAGGTGCAACTATAATAGTTAAGAATTCATCTTGGGATGGAGTATCTCCAATAAATGATCCTAAATTTATATATAATGATTTAACTTTAGGTCAATTCCAATCTTTAATGACTTATGGATTCCAATCACTAATGGCTTTAATGATGTTACAGATGGTTATTATTATGATTGCTATGAGTGTTGAAAGTTCAAAGCGTATAAAAGAAGTACTTGAAGAAAAATCAAAATTAACAAATCCAGATAATCCTATTTATGAAGTTGAAGATGGTTCTGTAGAATTTAGGAATGTTTCATTTAAATATAGTCAAACTGCTCATTTAAATGCCTTGTCTGATATTAATTTTAAAATTGAAAGTGGTCAAACTGTAGGTATTATTGGTGGTACTGGTTCATCTAAGACAACACTTGTGAATTTGATTTCAAGACTTTATGATACAACAGATGGTGAAGTAATTGTTGCAGGACATGACGTTAAAGAATACGATATTAAATCATTAAGAGATAATGTATCTGTAGTTCTTCAAAAGAATCAATTATTCGCAGGCTCTATTAAAGAAAATTTAAAATGGGGTAATGAGAATGCAACTGATGAAGAAATAATAGAAGCATCAAAGCTTGCATGTGCTGATGAATTTGTTCAATCATTCCCAGAAAAATATGACACATATATAACTCAAGGTGGAACAAATGTCAGCGGTGGACAAAAACAAAGATTATGTATCGCTCGTGCACTTCTTAAAAAACCTAAAATTTTGATTTTAGATGATTCTACAAGTGCAGTTGATACTAAAACTGATGCGATAATAAGAAAAGGATTTAAGGAATTTATTCCTTCAACTACAAAAATTATTATTGCCCAAAGAATTTCATCTATTCAAGATTCTGATTTAATTATTGTTATGGATAATGGTAGAATAAATGCCATTGGTACTCATGATGAGCTTTTAGCTAATAATGAGATATACCAAGAGGTATATTATACACAAAATAAAAAGGAGAGTGAATAATATGCCAGGTATGAGAGGAACATCTAGAAAATTTAATAAAAAACAAGCATTTGGAAGAATTATGAGGTTATTATTTAAATCATATCCAGTTCATGCAACTATTATAATATTATGTATTATAGTAACAGCTATTGGTTCGATTGTGGCATCACTTTTCTTACCAAACATTATTGGTGAAGTTATTTATCCAGGTATGTTTAAAGGCTATAGCGCTGTAAAAGGTACCTTAAAAGATTATTTGACTGCATTATGTATTATTTATGGTATTTCAATAACATGTGTAATTATTCAAGCACAAGTAATGGCATCAATGGGACAAGGCTTTTTGAACAAATTAAGAAAATCTGTTTTTGATAAGATGGAAAGTCTTCCAATATCTTATTTTGACCAACATAAGCATGGCGATATTATGTCAACTTATACAAATGATATCGATGCAATTAGACAATTAGTTACAGTTGCAATACCACAAGCAACTCAAACATTATTGACTGTAACATTATTATTTATATTAATGTTATCTTATTCAATCTATTTATGTATTTTAATAATATTTGCGACTATTGCAATCTTCATGGTAACAAAGAAGATTGGTGGTGGGTCTGCTAAATATTTTATTGCACAACAAAAATCTTTAGCGCAATGTGAAGCTTTCGTAGAAGAAATGATGAATGGTCAAAAAGTAGTTAAAGTATTCTGTCACGAAGAACAATCTAAAAAAGATTTTGAAGTATTTAATGAAAAATTAAACAGTGATGCATATAAGGCAAATGCATATGCCAATATGTTAGGACCTATCATTCATAACATTGGCAATGTTTTATATGTTATTGTCGCAATTGTTGGTGTTATATTTGTCACAGTTGGTGTTAAAAATCCAAGTGTTGGTTTTTATACATTTAAAAATGTAGAATTTAAATTTAATTTAAATGCTGAATATAAAGAACTTGAAATTGGTATTGCTGTAGCATTTTTGGGTATGTCACGTCAATTTGCCAATTCATTTAACCAAATTTCAATGCAACTAAATTCAGCTGTTATGGGTTTAGCTGGTGCTGATAGAATGTTTGAATTATTAGACCAACAACCAGAAGTTGATAATGGTTATGTAACATTAGTCAACGCAGAAATTGACAGTGATGGAAACATCAAAGAAGTAGAAAATGTTACAGGTCATTGGGCTTGGAAACATCCACATCAAGAAGATGGAACTATCACATATACTGAATTAAAAGGTGATATTAGGTTTTATGATGTAGATTTTGGTTATAAGCCTGATAAGATTGTTTTACATGATGTATCTATTTATGCAAAACCTGGTCAAAAAATTGCCTTTGTAGGTGCAACTGGTGCAGGTAAAACAACTATTACAAATCTAATCAATAGATTTTATGACATAGCTGATGGTAAAATTAGATATGATGGTATAAATATCAACAAGATTAAAAAAGCTGATCTAAGAAGATCTATAGGTATTGTATTACAAGATGTAAATTTATTTACTGGTACTGTAAAAGACAATATTAGATATGGTAAATTAGATGCAACAGATGATGAAATTATCGAAGCAGCTAAGATTGCAAATGCATATGATTTTATAGAAAGATTACCAGAAGGTTTCGATACAATGCTTACAGGTAATGGTTCTCAATTATCTCAAGGCCAACGTCAATTAATTTCAATTGCACGTGCTGCAGTAGCTAATGCTCCTGTTATGATTTTAGATGAAGCAACTTCATCAATTGATACGAGAACAGAAGCATTATTATCAAAAGGTATGGATGGTCTAATGAAGGGCAGAACAGTATTTGTTATAGCTCATAGACTTTCTACAGTAAGAAATTCAAATGCTATTATGGTTTTAGACCATGGTAAAATAATTGAAAGGGGAGACCATGATGATTTAATTAAAAATCATGGTACATATTATCAATTATATACTGGTGCTTTTGAACTAGAATAATATTGAAAAATCTTTAAAACTAAGTATAATAAAAACGTATTATTTATTTTATAGTGGGAAGGGAAAATTATGAAAGCAAAAAAATTAATGTTAACAGGCGCAATGGCTTCAATTGTAACTTTAAGTTTAGCTTCATGTAATGATTCATATGAAGTTCCAAATGAAATTGTAATTGATTCTAATGGCGCAACTTATGAAATCACTAAAACTGATGATTCAGTTAAAGTAGCTGAAACTGCAGAAAAATTACTTTTAGCTCAAGCTTTAGATAGCCAAAACTCATCAAAATTATCTTCATACAAGGGTGTAGATATAGATATTGATTATTTAGATAATAGTACTGCAAATATTAATATTATGGGTAGTACATTTAAAAATAAGAAAAAAATAGATATTGATGGCGATGTTATATATGACTTAAATACAAATAAATTTAAGGGTAATATCGAAATGGATGGTAAAATGACTGCTGATGGTGATTCAGTAAAAGCAAGTTTCGATTGTAATATATTAGGTCAAAACGCTTATGAATCATATGATTTATTGGTTTTATTTGATGGTACTGCTGATTTTATGGATAAAACAAACATAAAAAATTATTACGAAGTTAATACACTTTATAATGTAAAATTTGATGATTTAATCGAACCTGGTTATTTATTATATTATGTTTCTAAAAATGCAGGAAATGTTACAATTTCTTCAACATCAAAAAACACAGTTACATTCGATATTAAAACTGATGCGAATATTTCAGAATATACAAATGTATTTTATGAAGCTTTTGGTCAATATAGTATGTTAGATTATCCAGTAGATGAAGAAATTTTATTATCTGTAGAATTTAATACAAATACATATTTGATATCTGAAATTACTTATACTGATGAAATCAAATTTGATGAAGATGATTTGAAAAATATTGATGCGACATCTGCTGAATTAACTTCTAATCTTTTTGATTTTAAACTA
Source organism: Acholeplasmatales bacterium (assembly GCA_024695025.1). GTDB lineage: Bacteria > Bacillota_I > Bacilli_A > Acholeplasmatales > Anaeroplasmataceae > Anaeroplasma. The sequence goes on along the minus strand of JAILIY010000090.1, from coordinate 6,353 downwards.
GACAGTTCATATGGAATTAAAGATTATTATGAAAATGTTGAAGTAAATCTAGAACTAGAATATGGTAATTATACAGTTACAGAAGCGGTTGATAAGACAGGTTACACAAATATTACTGATCTACCAGGTTTTTAAATCAAGACTAATAATTAAAATCTCTAATTTTTTAGAGATTTTTTTTATAATATTTACATTATTTAAAAATAATGTTAAAATATTAAAGTATTTTGAATAAGGCTTTTAAATAGACGTGTATGGAATCACTATTTTTAGAGAAATAATCATTTTGGTGAAAGATTATAATACATTTTATACAGGATCACTATTTAGCTTGTGGAAGAATTAAAGTAGAACCACACGTTACTCGCGTTAAGAGATAATTGAGTGCTATATAATGTTTATATAGAACTAAGGTGGTACCGCGACAATTCGTCCTTAGAGAGTAATCTTTAAGGATTTTTTTATTTATTAGGAGGATTAAAATGAAAGATTATAAGGACACATTATTTATGGGTAAGACATCTTTTGAAATGAGAGGTAACTTAAATAATAAGGAACCAGAAATTCAAAAGAGATGGGAAGAAATTGATCTTTACAACAAAGTTATCAAAAAGAATGAAGGAAAGAGAGAATATACATTACACGATGGACCTCCATACGCAAATGGTGATATCCATTTAGGTCATGCATTAAACAAAATCTTAAAGGATTTCGTTGTAAGATATTACAATATGAATGGCTATAAGAGCGTATATATTCCTGGTTGGGATACACATGGTCTTCCAATTGAAAATGCCCTTCAAAAAGCTGGTGTATCTAGAAAAGATAAGCCACTAGCTGAATTTAGACAATTATGCGAAGAATATGCTTATAAGCAAGTAGAACGTCAAAAGGCTGGCTTTAAGCGTCTAGGTGTATTAGGTGATTTTGATAATCCATACATTACACTTCAACATGATTTTGAAAGAGATCAAATCAAGGTATTTGCAAAGATGGCTGAAAAGGGCTTAATTTATAAAGGCTTAAAACCAGTATATTGGTCACCATCAAGTGAATCAGCTTTAGCTGAAGCTGAAATTGAATACAAGGATATCACATCTAAAGCAATTTATTTCACATTCGCTTTAACTGATGGTGATGGCATTTTAGAAAATGCTAAATTCATGGTTTGGACAACTACTCCATGGACTTTACCTTGTAACTTAGCAGTTGCTGCTGGTCCTGTTGTTGAATATGTAGTATTCAATTGTAATAAAGGAAAATTAGTTTGTGCATATGACTTATTAAAGTCTTTATGTGAAAAATTAAATCTAGAAAATGTAGAAGTAATTGGTACACTAAAAGGTACGGATTTATTAAAATATCATTATGAGCATCCACTTTATCCAGGTATGGTAAATAGAGTAATTAATGCTGATTATGTTACAACAACTGATGGTACTGGTTTTGTTCATATCGCACCAGGTTATGGTGAAGAGGACTACATTGCGGGTAAGCAATATGGTCTTGAAATCAAAGTTGCAGTAGATTCTAAGGGTTACCAAAATGAAGTAGCTGGTAAATATGCTGGTTTATTCTATGAAGCTAGTGAAGATGTTATCATCGAAGATATGAAAAATAATGGAACATTATTATTACTAGATCCTATCACACACAGCTATCCTCATGACTGGAGAACTAAAAAGCCTGTAATCTTTAGAGCAACTCCTCAATGGTTTGCATCTATTGACCCAATTAAAGATGATATTTTAAAGGCTATTAAGAATGTTAAATGGAATCCATCTTGGGGTGATGTTCGTATTTCAAATATGATTAAGGAACGTCACGACTGGTGTATTTCTCGTCAAAGAGCTTGGGGCGTACCTATTCCAGTATTCTATGCAGAAGATGGTACTGAAATTTTAGACCAAAAGGTTCTTGCTCACGTAGCTGAATTATTTGGTAAATATGGTTCTAATATTTGGTTCCAAAGAGAAGCTAAGGACTTACTTCCTGAAGGCTTTACACATCCAGGAAGCCCTAATGGTAAATTTACAAAAGAAAATGATATCATGGATGTATGGTTTGACTCTGGTTCATCATATATGTTACTTCAAAGAAGAGGTTTACAATATCCATGTGACTTATATTTAGAAGGTAGTGACCAATATAGAGGTTGGTTTAACTCATCTATCATCACAGCTGTAGCAACTACAGGTACTGCACCTTATAAGTGTGTTGTATCTCATGGCTTTACACTTGATGGTCAAGGAAGAAAGATGAGTAAGTCATTAGGTAATACAGTAGACCCTATTAAGGTATGTAACCAATCTGGTGCTGATATCCTTCGTCTTTGGGTTGCATCTGTTGAATATCGTGCAGATATGCCACTTTCTCAAGATATCTTAAAACAAGTATCTGAATCATATCGTAAGATTAGAAACACTTTAAGATTCTTGCTTGCAAATACTAGTGATTTTAATCCAAAAGATTCTTTAGCCTATGACAAATTAGAATCAGTAGATAAATATATGCATATTAAACTTCAAAGATTCATTGCTGAAATTAAGAAGAATTATGAAAACTTCGATTTTGGTGAAGTATATAGAAATGTAAATGCTTATATAACTAATACTTTATCTCAATTCTATTTAGACTTCACTAAGGATATTTTATATATTGAAGATCCTAAGTCTAATAAGAGATTATCTTGTCAAACAGTATTCTATGAAATTTTAACATCATTGATTAAATTATTATCACCAATTTTACCTCATACAATGAGTGAAGCATATTCTAATTTAGAATATGAAACAGAAGAAGACGTATATTTAACAGATATGCCTAATGCTGAAACTAACTTAGATGAAAAACTTGAATCTAAGTTTGATGAATTCATGAAATATAGAGAAAAAGTATTAAAGGCTTTAGAAGAAGCTAGAAATGAAAAAATTATCGGTAAGAGTTTCAATGCTAAATTGACTTTAACTTTAGATAGTAAAGCTAAAGAAGTATTTGATGGCTTAACTGATATTCATCAATTATTAATTGTTTCTCAATTAGAAATTAAAGACGGTGATGAATTTAACTGTCTTGTAGAAGCAGCACAAGGTCAAACATGTTCACGTTGTTGGATGATTGTTCCATCAATTGATGAAAATGAATTATGCCCTCGTTGTCGTAAAATTGTAGATAGTAAGTAATATTGATTTTAAACTAAGAAAGTGTTATCATTATAATGATAAGGTGGTGATGGTGTGGATTTTAAAATGTTCTTCTTAAAGGAAGGCTCTAGATTATATGATCAGCCAGATTTAATAACTTTATTAACATCTAATAGAAATATAATATCGCCTAATCCAAATGAAAATGTTGGAAAAAAAGTATATCTATACCATCATGACATACTTAATTTTGAGGCTCAATTTGTAATATCTAATAAATCTGTTGTTCCACATATTGAAACACTTGATCCAAGATATTACGATGTAAATTTTTATGTAGCTTTTGATGTATTATTATCAAATTATGCAGTATCTATGTTACTTGATATAGTTCAAGAAATATGTATTAGATACGGATTTAAAATTTATATTGAATCATTTGGTAATGAAGTTAAATCATTCAGAAGAAATGATGTTATGCAAACATTCTCTGTTTGGAAACGTTCATTTGCTGAAAAATACCCAGAAAAGGTAGCTAATTATAAAAGACTTGATTCTCAAGCTTTCGCTCAAGTCTATACTTATTTACAAAGTAAGAAAAGACTTGAATTAACTAATTTTTCTGAAAAAATTCAAGTGTCAAATTATTATTTTTTCCATACTGATAGATCAAGAAGTGCTTTCGTTGCTATTAAATGGGATGGAGAGCGTCCATTCATTTTACCACCAGCTGTAGATATTTTAATCTTAGATGATGGTCATATTGTTAAACAGGTACCGATGATACAGGTATTATCAAAGACTGAAAAAATGTTTAAGCCTATTGATGGTAAAGGTGAAATTCAAATGCTTGAAGGCAAATATGTAAATAAATTACATAAATTCTTAGTAAAAGAAAAATTTGCACCACCAAATTTTGAATTACATGATTTATCACTAGAAAACATTTTAGATGTATAGAGGTTAATATGGATTATAATAAATTTATTGATCATACTAATTTAAAACCAAATGCGACTAAAGCTGATATTATAAAACTTTGTAGCGAAGCTAATTATTATAATTTTAAATCAGTATGTGTAAATCCTTCATACGTATCATTTGCCAAAGAATTATTAAATGGTACTGATGTTTTAGTATGTACTGTAATAGGATTTCCACTAGGTCAAAATTTAACTGAAATTAAAGCATATGAAACTACACTTGCCATTCGTGATGGTGCTAGTGAAGTTGATATGGTTATCAACAATGGTGCTTTAAAAGATAAAGATTACGATTATGTAAAAGAAGATATTAAAGCTGTAGTTAAGGCTGCAGACGGCGTCTTAGTTAAAGTAATTATTGAAACTTCTTTACTTACCTCTGATGAGATTGTAAAAGCATGTGAACTAGTAAAACAGTGCGGTGCTGATTTTGTCAAGACATCAACTGGCTTTATCGGTGAAGGTGCCAAAGCAGAAGACATCAAATTGATGAGAGAAACTGTTGGTTCTGATTTTGGTGTAAAAGCATCTGGTGGTATAAAGAATAGAAAACAATTTGAAGAAATGATTTCAAATGGTGCTACTCGTATAGGTACATCAAATGGAGTTAGTATAATGGAGGAATATAAAGATGAGTAATATTCCAACACCTCATAACGGTTGTGATGACGAAAACTTAATCGCTAAAACTGTACTAATGCCAGGTGATCCTCTAAGAGCGAAATTTATCGCAGAAAATTTTTTAAGTAATGTTGAATGCTTTACGTCTGTAAGAAATGTATTAGGATATACTGGTACATACAAAGGTAAAAGAATAAGTGTTATGGCATCAGGTATGGGTATGCCTTCAATTGGTATTTATTCTTATGAATTGTTCGCATTTTATGGTGTTGAAAATATTGTAAGAATTGGTAGTGCTGGTTCTTATGATAAAAATCTTAAAATAAGAGATTGTGTCCTTGTAAAGGATTCATATAGCGAATCAAATTATGCTAATGTTGCATTCAATTATAAAAATAAAATATTTAAACCATCAAAGGTTTTAAATAACAAATTAAAGAAGAATGCTAAAAAATTAGATATAGAATTAAAAGAAGCTAGAATTCATTCTAGTGACGTGTTCTATGGTACTAATCCTAATTATTGGTTAGAATGTAAAAACAAACATAAATGTAGCGCTGTTGAGATGGAATCATTTGCTTTATTTGCCAATGCAGAAGCATTAGGTAAAAATGCAGCTTGTCTTTTGACTATTAGTGATTCATTTGTTGAATCAAGTACAACAACTGCACTTGAACGTCAAAATTCTTTTACAGACATGATGTTAATCGCTTTAGAATTAGCTGAATAAAAATATGAAAAATAAGACTGTTTTTGAATGATTTTCCAAAAAAGTCTTATTTTTTTCTCTTTAATCTAAGAATTTTTATTATATATATGCTGTTTTTTCCGTAAAACTTCACATTTTAAAAAAATATTTCCATTTTGGAAAATTTTGTTAAATTGTTAATTTTGATATATTCAAAATAGGAAAGGAGGACAGCCATGTATAATTACTTCATGTTAATCGGCACAATATATAAAGATTTCGAGATAAAAGAGGTTAAAGATGGCATTAGAGTTGTAAGTATTCCTCTTGTTGTAAGACGCGAATTCCAAAATTCAAACGGCGAATATGATGCTGATTTTTTCACAGTTACAGTATGGGAATCACTTGCACAAATTGCTGTTGATAATCTTAAAAAAGGTACAAAAATAGGTCTTAAGGGTAGAATTAGACCAAAGCTTATTACTATTGAAAGTGGCGCTAAAATAGTTTCTAATCAATTGGTTGCAGATAGATTAATATATTTTGGCCGAGATGAGCTTGATAATTATTATCAAGAAGAACGTGAAAATAAACAAGAAAGTGAAATTACTGCATCTGAGGATATTGTATATGAAGATGCAGATAAACCCCAAGTTTCTACAAAAAAATCTGCAAAGAAAGCCAAAGAAGTAAAAGACTAAGAAATTAGTCTTTTCAGACTGTTGACAAACTACTACTTTTTGGAGAAATCCAATGGGTAGTAGTTTTATTTTTGTCTAAAATACGAAAATTAACCTTAAAAATAAAGGAAGGCGACATATTCCTATGCCATCATTGCCTTCCATCTAGCTAACTTTTTAAAATTCATACAAGCAAAAAGAAGTAACAATCCTTGTGTTACTCGTTTAAGCCCTTTAT
>JAILIY010000068.1 GCA_024695025.1 Acholeplasmatales bacterium | reverse complement strand
AAAGCATAATATAGAAATATCTTTATTATTATATGATAATGAACAAAATTATCATGAAGATACATTAAAATTATTAAATGAATTAAAAAATAAAGCTAAAGAATATTATGAAATATCTACTAAAGCATTTGAAGCATTATCTTTAAAAGAAAATCATGTTGGTATTATTGCATTATTAAAAATGCCTAAATATGACATTGATTCTTTTAAGAATAAGGATTTAGTTGTTGTATTAGATAAAATTGAAATTCCAGGCAATCTTGGCACTATTTTAAGAACTTTAGACGCAATTAATGCTTCTTGTATTATTGTCGATGAGATAACTAAAATTAATAGTGCTAAATTAACATCTGCATCAAGAGGATGTAATTTAAAGGTGCCATATTTATTAATGAATTATGATGAAGCACAAGAATTTTTAATTAATAATAATTATGATATTTATTTAGGTGAACCTAAGCTTGGTAAAAATTATCAAGAATATGATTATAAAAATAAAACTGCATTAGTATTTGGTAATGAAAGATTTGGTATAAATAAAAAATGGTATGATAATAAGCATATTGAGGTATTTATTCCAATGGAGGGTGAACAAAATAGTATTAATGTATCTGTTGCAGCATCAATAATTGCATATGAAGCATATATGAAAAAAAGGTAGAACCTCGTGTTCTACCTTTATTTTTATATTAATATTTTCTATTAGTTTTAAGTGCATGACATAATTCTAAGAATGAACCAGAATCAAGTGAAGCACCACCTACAAGTCCACCATCAATATCTGGTTGAGATGCAAGTTCACCAATATTTGCAGTATTTACAGAACCACCATAAAGTATTCTAATTTCTTCTGCAAATTTAGGTCCAAAGATGCTTGATAATACTGTTCTTATATATCCACATGCTTCTTCAGCTTGAGCTGATGTAGCACTCTTACCAGTTCCAATGGCCCAAATAGGCTCATATGCAACTATTACATCTAGTGGATCATCAAAGCTTACTCCCTTGAAATCTAAAGTGATTTGTCTTTTTAAAACCTCTTCTGTTTTAGCTGCTTCTCTTTCTTCAAGAGTTTCGCCAATACAAAGAATAGGTTTTAAGCCAACTTCTAAAGCTTTTTTGATTTTAAGGTTAACAGTTTCATCTGTTTCATTATACATAGTTCTTCTTTCACTATGTCCAAGAATAACATATTCAACGTTTGTATCCTTAAGCATTAAAGGCGAAATCTCCCCCGTATACGCACCTTTTTCTGCTTCACACATATTTTGTGCGCCAATTTTTAGATTGTCAGCTCTTTTGACCACATCACGGAGGATAATCGATGGTGCGCAGACTATGCAATCAATCCCTTTAGGAAGCTTGTCATTGACCTGCAGTACAAACGATATTGCCTCGTCTCTGGTCTTATTCATTTTCCAGTTGCCGGCTAATACAGGTTTTCTCATAATTTTCACCATTTCCTTTGAATATATTTTTTATAAAATAAATTATTTATTATTTACTTTTTTCTAATAGAGCAGCAATGTCATTTATTGCATTTTCCGCATTTTCGCCATTAGCTTCTAAAACGACATTTTCGCCACAAGGAACAGCAAGTGACATTAATCCTAAAATAGATTTAACATCAATTGTTTCTTCCTTATAATGAAGAAAGATATCAACAGCATAATTAGATGCAGCTTGTACGATTTTTGCAGCAAGTGAGGCATGTAAGCCAACTGTGCTCTTAATAACTATTTCTTTTTTCATTTGATTTATCCTTTATAAAGAATTACTTGTCATTAACGCAAGCGATACCAGGTAATGTCTTACCTTCAAGGTATTCAAGTGATGCTCCACCACCTGTAGAAATATGTGATACCTTAGAAGCATATCCTAATGATTCAGCAGCAGCTGCAGAATCACCACCACCAATAATTGTAGATGCTCCTTCTTTTGTTAATTTAGCAAGTAAATCACATACACCAATTGTACCTTGTGCATAATTCTTCATTTCGAATACACCCATAGGTCCATTCCATACAACAGTCTTTGCACCAGCAAGTTCTTTTGCGAAAAGATCTAATGTCTTAGGTCCAATATCAAGACCCATATCAGCAGCTGCAAATTTATCAACATCCTTTGCAACACCCTTTGTGTCTTCAAATGCTGTATTAACAACTGCATCTACTGGTAAAATAATCTTACCATTTGCTTTAGCTAATAAATTCTTAGCTAAATCAACGAATTCTTGATCTTCGCATCTTGAAGAACCAACATTATAGCCTTGTGCCTTTAAG
>JAILIY010000065.1 GCA_024695025.1 Acholeplasmatales bacterium | reverse complement strand
CTTGAGACTATGAAAAAGCATAAAATAATGCCTAAAAGAATTAGATTCATTTATCCTAAAAAAGATAAGGAATGTAATCATATCTTAATTGAAGGCATTAAAGATGGTAATGATGGTTCACTTAGAATATTACCACCATTATACATATATGGCGATGATAACAAATGGACTAGCGAAGTCCTTAATATATATAACTATGAAGGAGTTGATTAATATGTTATTAAGTTTGTTAAATAAAAAAGAAATGTTAAAGTTCTTAGATCTTGCAATTTTCATGTGCGAAGTAGACGGCGGTGAACCAACTGAAGTTGAAAAGAAAGTATTAAAGAAGATGATTGCTGAACTTGATGCAGTTAAAGATGAATATACATTCCGTTTAACTGATACAATTGACAACACAATTGAATATTTTGTTAATTGTAACCAAGTTGTTAAAAACGTTGTTTATTTAAATCTTGTTACTATCTCTATGGAAGAAGATTTATATAATACAAGTGAATGGTTATTCTTAGAAAAGATTCAAAAGAAATTTGAAATTTCTAATGAAAAGAGAAGAGAAATCATTTCTATTGTTTATGCATATCGTGATTTAAGAGAAAAGTCTATCCGTATCATTAAAAACTAATGAGAATTAGAAGCTTTGATAATGATAAAGCTATTCTATATTTAGTGGCGACACCGATTGGTAATTTAAATGACTTTTCGCTTAGGGCTGTTGATATATTAAAATCTGTAGATAAGATTTATGCTGAAGATACTAGAAATTCTATTACACTTTTAAAGCATTATAATATTGATACTAAATTAGAAAGCTATCATGAATTTAATCAAAATGTAAAAACACAACAAATTGTTGATGAACTTAAGGCCGGGAATAAAATCGCAATTATTTCTGATGCAGGCTTACCTGTTATATCAGACCCAGGCTATAAGATTGTCAAAGAAGCAATAGAAAATGAGATTGCTGTATCTACAATTCCTGGTGCAAACGCCGGCATTAGTGCTTTAGTTTCATCTGGTCTTGCCCCTAAACCTTTTACTTTCTATGGTTTTTTAGAAAGTCAAAAAACAAAAAGAAGAGAAGAATTAAATGAATTAAAATATCTTAAACATACAATAATATTTTATGAGGCTCCTCATAGAATCTTTGATACACTTTCAGATATTAAAGATATATTTGGAGATAGATACGTAGTAATTGCCAGGGAGCTTACTAAACAATATGAAGAATATATTCGAGGTAAAATATCTGATATTTTAAAAATTGATTCTTTAAAGGGAGAAATTGTATTATTAGTAGAAGGCTATAAAGAAGAAAAAATAGATATAGATCCATTTACTAAAATCGATGAATTAATTGCTTTAGGCTATAAACCTAATGAGGCAATTAAAGAAGTATCAAGACTAATTAATGTAGATAGAAAAGAATTATATAAAGATTATATTGATTATAAAAATCGAAAGAAGGATTAATATGGATTTTTGTGCTGATTTTAAGTATCTAAATGATAAAAATCATGTTTTTGTCGAAATAGAATACTGGGATTTGAGAGAGATGATTTCTGAAAATAAGACAGGCTATGTCATTATTGGTGGACCTTGGAGCCCAAGAACTCAAGCTGTTATTAAAGAAAGCAATGAAATATTTAAAAGAGAAAATGTAGAAAAAGTATATTTTTACAATCCACGTACAATAAATGTATTTAAGGAAGAAGAAGATTTAAGAGATTGTTTATCACTTGAATCTAAATTAGATTATTATTATCTTGTTGAAAAATTAGGTATTAAAAATAAGGAAAATAAGTTAGTAGAAAACACATTGATTCAAAAGATGTATGTGCCTCTATTTGTAAGTCTAAAAAGAGGTAAATGTACTGATTATTTCAATGCAAATTATTTAAAAGATCCTTATATTCATAAACCTAATGATATCGAAGATAAAACATTAGAATTTGATGAAAGATTAACAAAATTAATTAAGAGTCAAAAATAGTATAAATAAAACGAAAGATTCTAGGTTTTTGCCTAGAATTTTCTTTTTTTATATAGTTTTATTTTTATAAAATATTTGTTATAATAAATTGAGGTACTACATATGACATTTCAAAAATTTATTTCCATAAAAGAAAATGAAGCTTTATCTTGTGGAAAAGAAGATAGCGCAGTTATTTTATTGCTTGAGCATATTACAGGTTTTGAAACAAATGAGCTTTATCTTAAGATGAATGATGAAATTAATAATGATCTAATAGATGAATTCAATAAAATATTTGAAAAATATTTAAAAAATAACGAACCAATCCAATATTTAATAGGTTTTAGTTGTTTTTATGGTAGAGACTTCATTGTAAACGAAAATGTTTTAATACCAAGATTTGAAACAGAAGAGCTAGTTGAAAATATTTTATATAGATATGACGATTATTTTAAGGGGAAGGTTATTGATGTTTGTGATTTAGCAACCGGAAGTGGTAATATCGCAATCACACTTGCCAAAGAAGAACCAAACATGAGAGTTGTTGCAACTGATATAAGTAAAGAAGCCTTAGAGGTTGCAAAACAAAACAACAAGAGGTTTGATGCCAATGTTAAATTTTTTGAAGGTGACATGCTTTCTCCCTTAGGTGATATGAAATTTGATATCTTTGTATCAAATCCACCATATATACCAGATGATGAAGAGGTTGATAGTCTAGTTAAAGACAATGAACCAAACATTGCACTTTTTGGTGGAAATGATGGTATGAAATTTTATAGAATCATATTAAGTGGCGTAAAAAAGCATTTAAAGAAACGTGCGATAATCGCCTTTGAACACGGATATGATAAAAAGAATGAAATGGAAAAACTAATAAAAGAATTTTTTCCAAAAGCTTCATATGAGTGTATCAAAGATTTAGAAGGAAAAGATAGAATGACATTTATTTATGTCGGTGATTTTTAATGAGTAAGGTAATTATATTTCCAACTGACACAGTATACGGTATAGGTACACCTATATTTGATTTAGAAGGAATTGAAAAAATATATGAAATTAAAAAAAGACCAAAGAACAAGCCTTTAGCTTGTCTTTGTAGCAGTATAGAACAGATAAAATCTATCGCTAAGGTTTCTGTTTGGGAACAAAAGATAATAGATGAATTGTTTCCTGGTGCCCTTACTATAATTTTAAATAGCTGTGATGAGGTAAAGGATAAAATTGGTTATGATACCATAGCAGTAAGAATCCCAAATTATGATTTAGCGAGAAGTATATTAGACAATTACGGTCCTATGCTTACAACATCAGTCAATGATTCTGGTAGTGTACCATTAAATGAATATAATGAAATAAAAGAAAAATATGAAGATTTAGTATCTTATGTATATCCTACATCTATATCTTCATCAAATGTACCTTCAACTATTATCAAGCTAGATAATAAAGAGGTTAAAATAATCAGAGAAGGAGAAATAAAGCTTAAAGATATTTTAAATGCTTTAGAAAAGTAATATGAGTTTTTTAAATATTATAATACCTCATCATAATGAAGATGATGAAATGGTAGAAAGAATGTTAAGATCAATAGCAATCCAAGATGGTATTGATTTTAATGAGGATATTAAATTAATAATTATCGATGATAATTCTAAAACTAAAATTAGTCCAGAATTATTAAAGAAATACAATTTAATAAATATCGAATATTATGAGAATGAAACTAATTTAGGACCAGGTCTTTCAAGACAAAAAGGACTAGAATTATCAGATTCACAATATGTAATGTTTATGGATTCAGACGATGAATTATTCAATGGTGCAGCTTTACATATTATCGTATCTTGTCTTAAGGATACAGGTGTAGATTTACTTAGAACTGATATTGTAATTGAATTTTTGGATAAGAATGGCAATATGCAATATGGTCTATGTGGATTTGATAATTATGTTGATTCACTTCATGGTAAAGTATTTAAAAAAGAATATATCGACAAACACGGAATTCATTTCTCGCCAAAATTAAAAAAGTTATATGAGGATAGTTTCTTTGTTAAAACTTTTATCAATGTAGATTTTGATAATTTAAAAACTATAGCTTTAAAATATCCAACTTATAAATGGAATTATAACGCTAATAGTATCACAAAGAAAAAATCTAAACATGACAAGAATATAGATAATTTTTCAGATTTTTTCAACAATGGTTTATTACAATATGAATTCTTATCTAAAAAGAATAGTCCAAATGCCAACAGAATCTTAATTGGTTGTATGTTTGGTGTTTCTATTATGCTTGAATCTAATTTCTTTGATGGTGATGATTTAGAAGATAAGAAAAAGAAATTTGAAGATAAATTGTTTAATTTATACAAAAAATATGAAGATGTATACAATTCATTTGATAAAGAGGAATTAAGTGAATTATATCAAGCAACACTTGAGTCAATTAAATATAATAATTCAAGTCTAGAAGTTAAAAAATCATTTTACGATTTTATTGGTATGATGGAGAACAGGGAGGTAAATTAAAATGATTGAGATTTTTGATAAGTATATTGATAAGCTAATGACTTCAACACCAGATATGCCTTTGTGGAATATCGAATCAATTAAGCATGGCAAAAAACCAGCTTGGAACTATATTGATGGTTGTATGATCTCATCTTTACTTCAAATGTATAAAACAACTAAAAATGAAAAATATATTAAATTTGTTAAAGAATTTGTAAATTATTATGTAAAAGAAGATGGTTCAATCTTAGGCTATGATAAGTCTAAACATTCAACAGATGACATCTGTGAATCAAGAGTATTATTTGATTTATATGATTTAACTGGTGATGAAAAATATAAAAAGGCTATAGATTACACTTTTAGTCATATTAAGGAACAACCAAGAACTAAAGAAGGTAATTTCTGGCATAAACAAATCTATCCTAATCAAATTTGGCTTGATGGCCTATATATGGCTCAACCATTCTATACAAGATATCAAACATTATATGGAAAGAAAGATTATCATGATATCGTAACTCAATTTAAAAATGTATTTGATATTATGTATGATAAGAAAGCACATTTATATTATCATGGCTATGATTCAGCTAAAGTGTTGTTTTGGGCTGATAAGAAAACAGGTTTATCTAAAAACTTCTGGCTTCGTGCAATCGGCTGGTATACAGTTGCCTTAGTTGATGTTTTAGATTTTATGGATGAACAAATGTATGATGAATACAATACTATAAAAGAAATCTTTAAGACTACTATTGATGGTATTTTAGAATATCAAGATAAGGATTCTAAAATGTTCTATCAAGTACCAAACTTCCCAGGTAGAAAGGGTAATTATTTAGAAACATCTGGTTCTTCAATGATTGCTTATGCGATTTTAAAGGGCGTTAGATTAAATGCATTACCTGAAAGATATCAAAAGATTGGTATGGAAATTTTTGATGGTATTTGTAAAAAATATTTAACTGTAAAAGAAGATGGAGATTTAAATTTAGGCGGTATTTGTCTAGTTGCTGGCTTAGGACCTGCTGATAACACTAGAAGAGATGGTACATATGAGTACTATATTAGTGAACCAGTTGTAGAAAACGATGCCAAGGGTGTAGGTCCATTAATTATGGCATATACTGAATATATGCAAATTAAGTAATATGGAAAATATTCTAGACATTATTATTCCTCATTATAAGGAATCTAAAGAAATGCTAGATAATGCTTTAAATTCAATTTCTATCCAAGAAGGAATAGATTTTCGTAGAATTAATGTAATAATAGTTAATGATTGTGGAAATCCTATTTTAGATGATGAATTAAAAATAAAATATAGAAAGTTAAATATAGTATATTTATGTAATGAAATTAATTTAGGCCCTGGTCTAACAAGACAAAGAGGCCTAAATGCCTCAATGGCAAAATATGTTACATTTTTAGATTGTGACGACGAATTTTATTCTAATGCTGCACTAACTAATGTCATTGATAGAATGGAACAATATAATGACAACGTCTTAGTTACAAGTATTATAGAAGAAGTATTCATAAATGGCAGAAGCTTCATATTTAAGCATATGCCAAATGAAATACAAGGCTTACATGGTATTTTTTATAAAAGACAATATTTAGTTGATAATAATATTAAATTCCACAATGAATTATGGCATTGTGAAGACTCATATTTTTATAGAATATCAACATATATAACTAAAATAGATGCAATTGATTATGTGACATATAAATGGAATTATAATGAAAATAGTATTGTAAGACAAAAAAGAGAATTAGATTATAGTATAGTCGCATTTAAAGATCATTTAAATCAAATTGTATTTACATATGATTTTGTAAAAGAAAAGGGCTGTGCTTATGGAATTGATTTTTTAAATCAATACCTAGTATCTGCTTTAATCGGTATGCATATATTATTAAATAGTACTTATTTTTCTGATAAAGCTTTATTAGATTCTAAAAATGGATATAAGAAGCGCCTAAAAGATATATATAATCAATATATTGATGTGTTTAATTCTATTGATGATTTTGAAAAGGTTAATTTATTTAAATCAGAATTTAATTCTTTATCATCAACTAACCCAAAAATTAAAAAGCCAAATGATATTATTTCATTTATAAATTCAATTGGTAAATAACATTCAGAAGACATTATTTAGATGTCTTCTTTTTATTTAAAAAAACACTTTATTTTAAGCATTTTTTATAAAAAAATATATTGACATTAAAAATTAATGTAGTATAATAAAAAAGCACGCCAAACAAGACGTGTGACTTTATTCTTTGAAAACTATATATGACAAATTAAACGAACAATATCAATTCATTTAAAAAAATGAGCAAAAAGTATTAAACTAAAAAATAAATTTTATGAAGAGGTTGATCCTTGCTCAGGATTAACGCTGGCGGCGTGCCTAATACAAGAAAATCGAATGGTAGCAAAACCATGGCGAACGGGTGCGTAACACGTAGGTAACCTGTCTTTATGCCGAGGATAACCATTGGAAACGATGGATAATACTGGATAGGACATTTGAAGGCATCTTTGGATGTTTAAAGATTTATCACATAGAGAGGGGCCTGCGGCGCATTAGCTAGTTGGTGGGGTGAAGGCCTACCAAGGCGATGATGCGTAGCCGGACTGAGAGGTTGAACGGCCACAATGGAACTGAGAACGGTCCATACTCCTACGGGAGGCAGCAGTAGGGAATTTTCGGCAATGGGCGAAAGCCTGACCGAGCAACGCCGCGTGAACG
>JAILIY010000061.1 GCA_024695025.1 Acholeplasmatales bacterium | reverse complement strand
TAATCATTAATAACATTACCTTTTTCATCATATACTTTGACATTGTTTAATTCATAGCCTTTGAATGCATAACCCTTCTTCTTAACATCAAATGGTAACATTTCTTTTGAAACCTTATCAGTTTTAAATTGTAATTTAGTTTGAGAACTTGTCCCACCATCTAAATTAATTGTGACATTATATGGTAAAGCTTCACTAGTATATATTGCAGTATATACAACATCTTCTACTGCATTAGTAATTGATGGACTCCAACCACTAAAAGTATAAGAATAGTCATCATCATTTTCTCGTGTTGGATCAGACTTATTATATGATGGCATATCTCCACTTTTAACACTTGATGCTTGAAGTATAGTTCCATCATAATCTTTAAATGTTATTGTAAAATATACATCAACAATTGTTTCAATAGATGATGATTCCACACTTTCACTTGTTGTAGTATTTGCAGCCTCAGATGTATTGTTACTTGTTTCATTACTACTTGAACTACTACATGATGCAAATAAAAATAATGCAAAAATAAATACAACCATACTCAATAAATTTATTAATGTTTTGTTTTTCATATTATCTTTTCTCCCTCTTAAATTGTTTGCATTTAATAAATCCAAATTGTATTTATTATACAACAACTATAAGACACTTACAATTAACCGTATTAATTATTAATATTAAATTTTAATTTCCCAATACAAAGGTACTATACAAAGTTATATCTATATTGAATGAAAAAACATAAAAAATGCCTTAATTAAGGCATTCTATTCATAATGTAAAATTAATATTTTCGTTTAATATAATTCGTTTTAAACTATACTAGCGTGGTATTCTATCATTTTTCATTTAATATAAAACAGTTTAAATCTAATTTAGTTCAAAATAATCTACTTTTAACACTAGGTACCACCATCTCCAAAACTGTTAGTGAGGATTCGAATCCTGATACCCCCTTCCACTTAAAAAATAAAAATCAAATATTGATGTAAATAAGAATATTAAGTATAAAAAACACCCCTAAGTCTTTTTGACTTTTGGGGTGTTCTTAAAACTACTAGTCTGTTACTAAAGTCCATGAGCTTTCATCTTCTATAAGCTCATCAGTAACTTCAGTTTGATTATATTTATAAGTATAAGATGCTAAAGCAACTACACTTGCCATCGCTATAGCAAAACTAAATAATATTTTTTTCATTTTATATCCTCCTATATAACAAAAATTTTAATATAAAAAAGAATACTATATATGATTAAAAATATCATTAATAATAATGATAATTAATTAATATGTGCATAAATCGATATTCTATACTCTTATTTAAAATATTTTCATTTGATTAAGCAAACAAAATACTATTTAAATTTAAACTAAAATTACAATTTAGTCTTATGTTTTAAAAAAATGTAGGCAATTAAATATCATTGCCTACATCTATATTAATCCATTAATACCACAATTTTACCATCAATTCCTCTTTCTTGAGCCTTTATCGCAGTTTTAATTTCACTAAATTTAAAAGTCGCACCTATAAATGGTTTAATATTATATTTATCAATATAACTAAAAATATCATTAATAATTTCTTCTTTTGGATAATTAGAAAAGAATCCAGTTAAATAACATCCATTAGGTATTTCTTTTATGGGGTCAAAATAATTCAAATAATATTCTCCACCTAAAATACCAGTATTACATAATATACCACCTTTATATAGACAAGAAAGAGAATCTCTTATAGTTTTTGGTCCAATTAATTCTAATACTTTAGTTGCGTAAACTTTTCCACTAATTGTCCCATTGTCAAGAATTGGTATACACCCTAAGTTTTCAATCAAATGCATCTTCTCTTCTTTATGTGTTGTACCATAAACCGTACATCCTAACGCTTTTGCAAGTTGCATAGATGCATATCCTAAAGCTGATGTTGCACCTCTAATTAATAAAATATCATCTTTTTTTAATTTTAAAGATTCAAATAAAGAACCATATGCAGTAAAGAATGTCTCAGGTACTGCAACCATATGATTGATATCTAATTTAGAATTAATATGAAATAATTTATTTTTTGGCGCAATTGTATATTCTTCATAAGAACCATTAAAGCTTCTTCCAAGTCCACCCATTATTGAACATACCAAATCACCTTTTTTAAATTCATCATCTAATGATTCTTCTACTATGCCTACAAGTTCAATTCCAGGCACTATTGGCTTTTTAATGTAATCAGCACGAATCTCATTTACTCTAAGTAATAATTCCGAATGATTCATTCCAAATCCTAATATTTTTATTAAAGGCCAGCCTTTTTGGGCTTTTGGCATATCAATATCAGTAATAATTATATCGTCACTATTTGTTATATCATTTAAAACTACTGCCTTCATTTAAACCTCCATCCAGCACTGTGGATCACCATCATACATATTGTGTGTATAGCCATATGTTACAGATGGACATCCTCTACAAAATGCTTTTAATTTGCATTTATTGCATTTGACAAATTTATCATATTGTCTATAATTATCCATCTCATTTGATTTCCATAAATCACTTAATGATTTATTGTAAATATTACCAACTTTTGACTCCATTCTTCTACAAGCATATACATCACCATTAGGTAAAATTGTTATATGATTTCTACCTAAATTACAGCCATCAATTATTTGATTTTTGGCAAGTGGTAAAGTATTTGGTTTAAATAGACCTTTTTCGAATAAATATAATGTCCAAAGATGGTCCTTTAATTGATAAGTAGTTTTTGAATCTTTATGATTCATATATTTTTCAAAACATAGATCCATATATCCTTTATATTCTAAAGGTGTCATATGTATATTTGAATCATATGCTTTTTCAATTGATGTTGGACAGTATCTTCCTACAGCGTATACATCAACACCTAACTTATCAACTAAATCTATCAATTCTGGTATTTCTTTATAATTAGTCTTAGAAACTGTAGACATCACAGCCACCCACATACCAGATTCTTTAATTATTTTTATCGCCTCTAATGTTTTATTAAAACTACCTGGTTTTCTAAACATATCATGAGTATTTTCTAACCCATCTAAAGATAATTGATATTTTACACAACCTAGGTTTTTCATTCTTTTACAAACATCTAACTTTAGATGAAATGGATTTCCCATTATACAAAATCTAATATCATTTAATTTAAAATATTCAAGTAAATCCCAAAAATTAGGGTGTAATATAGGGTCTCCGCCAGTTAAATATATGTAAGGCTTTCTATTAATTCTTTTACAAAAATCAATTATTTCATCAGTTATATGAATCATATTTTCAATTTCTGTAGTTATTAATTTATTATGTCCTTCAGAAAATATATAACAATGTTTACATCTTTGATCACAATAGTCTGTTATATGCCATTGTATCGCAAAATAATTTTCCATAATTAATATATAAGAATAAGTATGGAGCACCCCGTAATGAGTGCTCCAATTTTTTTACTTAGGATCCTTTGTTCCACAAGCAGGAGCTGGTTTTGGGTCAGCTGCACCACAAGCAGGAGCTGGATCCTTAGTTCCGCATGCAGGAGCTGGTTTAGGATCACTTGATCCACATGCTGAACTTAAAACATTAAAATCTACCATATTCTTAATCCTCCTTCTACTTTTATTAAAAATCTTTTTTTAAATTTAAGCACTAAACAAAATTAGACAAAATGTCGGATTTTTGATAAAATTATAAAAAGGAGTGTTTGCATATGAAATATATAGATAAAAGAGAAAAGACTATAAAGCTTATTGAAGATACATATTTTGATTTATATATAAAAAACGAAAAAATCACAGTTTCTAAAATCTGTGATATAGCAAATATACATCGTTCTACTTTCTATTTTTATTTTGAATGGGTCGAAGATGTTTTAGAAAGCATTAAAAATAAAATGATGAATTTATTAATTGAAACAATTAATTCTGAACATAGATTAAAGGAAGAATATAAAGACATTCAAAAAGATTTAAGAAAGATGTTTAAAGATAATAGGAAATATTTAGTTCCGTTAGTTTTAGAACAAAAGGGTGGAGAATTCGCACTTAAATATAGAGAATATTTAAAAGAAAAATTTGCTGAAGATATTGGCTTAGATTACAAAACTGGAAATGATGTTAAAAACGATGTGGCAAATTGTATATTATCGGGTCTTATAGAGATGCAACTATATGAAATATCAAGTGAAATCATTCCTGAAGAATATACATATATTATAGGAAGAGGAATTATTGATAAAGGTGTAAAAGTTACCTTAAATAATGATTTAAATATAAAATTTGGCAAATGAAAAAGGGGATTTCAAAATCCCCTTAGTTTATTATATAGCTGTATAACCGCCATCTACTGCAATGTTTTGACCATTTACATAAGATGAATATTCAGATGCTAAGAATAATGCAGTTGTATCAAGTTCGCCTTCTTTACCATATCTTGCTAGAGGAATAGCGCCCTTTGCATATTCTTTAAACCAATCAGAATCTAATGTATCCTTTGTAAGTGGAGTCCAGAAATAACCAGGACAAATTGCATTAACTGTAATACCGTCCTTACCCCATTCAGCGGCAAGTGCACGAGTTAAGTTAACAACACCACCCTTTGCTGCGTGATATGGAGCACAAGTTGCTGCCATATTACCAACTAAACCATACATAGATGCGATGTTGATAATTCTACCATATTTATTCTTTAACATTTCTTTTGCAAATTCTCTTGCACAAATGAATGTACCAAATAAATCA
>JAILIY010000037.1 GCA_024695025.1 Acholeplasmatales bacterium | reverse complement strand
CCTTTATTATCATATTTTATACTCAAAATATCATCAATAGTAAACTTATATATTTTTGTATATCGATTGACAATAAACTCATTGGTTTCATCATTAAATAAAACAATATCTATTTTTGTAATTGCTTCACGAATTATTAAGCATAAGAATATAACAACAAAAGTTATGGCCATAATTATAAAAAAAAGCACTAAATATATATGTTTTCTTAAAATTATAGCAAGTAGCATAGGTAATAAAATAACCACAAGCCCTAATATAACAACAAGAGCCATATTATCTTTATGCGCTTTACAAATTGTCTTATACATAAATCAGTCTCCATATCTCTCCTTTCATTATACTGATTCTATAATAGCAGTTCAACTGCTATTACTGTTTTAATTAATATTACTTATTTAATTGTTCTAACAAATCTTTACAAGCTTCTAACTCACCTTGTAAATCCTTTTTATCTTGTTCTATTGCATCTGGAATAGCCTCATTTTCAAGATAATCAATTTCTTGTACTAATAAGCTTTTTAATACTATTACTTGTCTTTCTGTTAAATTAATTGTTTTCATTGTTTTAAGCCACCTATTAAAAATATATTGCTAATTATATTCACCATATAAATACTATATAAATTAAATAATCCTAGTTCAAAATTTCTGGGAGAAAAAGATTAATTACTAAACCATTATCATAGAATTAAGAACCAATCATGTTAATCATTTGATTTTACAATCTTTGGATTAGGATTTAAGTCAGTAAAAACTTTATCTAAAAGATAGTCACAATTAGGGCAATTAACCTCTTCGAGTTCTCTATTACCTTCCCATATGCTTTTATTTTCATATTCCACCTTGCATCCACACTTTGGACAAATTATAATTTTCATAATTAATACTCCTTTTTTAATTATTTTTTATACACATAATTATTACAATAATCCAACCTTATTATACAAATCTAACAAATCCTCTTCCTTTACATCAATAACTGGAGAAATGAAGGCATTTTCACTATGAGCAAAATCATTTAGTAAAACTCTATTACTACAAACAAAATCAATAAGCTTTATTACCCTATCCCTATCTGCACCAGCAGGAACATTTAAAATATTACGTTCTAAAGTACGCATTTTTTGAGCAATTTGTAAAATTTCATTTGAGACTTCTTCTGCATTACTATAATGACTTCCATCACGTTTTAAGCAATATCTAGCAATCTCTTGAGCGAGTCTTCCATCAGCAAAGCTTCGAATGTACAAAGATAAATAATTTTTAAAAAATATTTTTTTTATAAATGTTAAAGATAAACCTTTATTTAACTCGATATATTCCTTCATATACGTAAAAATATCTTTAGTCAAATCTGTTGGATTAATATGTTCTAATTCAATATTACACTTTAGTTTAAGATAGTCTCTATAATCAGCTATTGTGAATCTGTCAGATTTAAACCAACCGTGAATGAATTTATTTGATAAATCTTTTTGAATTTTTTGAGTACTTTCATTATTACTACCAACTTTAATGTTATTTTTATTATTATTATCAATACATAGAACTTTTGTTATATCAGCACAAATACTTCTTAAGATTGCGGTTAAAGGTATCATTTCATTTATATCTATTTTTTTATAATCACCAATTTTTTTGATTAATATATTAGGATCACCATCAAAAACAAATAAGTCATCATTGCAAATCTCTATCAATGAAAATGAATTTAAAACATAAAATTTCCACTCAACATTAAAAAGTTGAATTGTACGCAAAAAATCAACTGAATGAGTTAAAATAATATTCAAACTTTCATAGTTAAATTGTTCATAAAAATTGGTTTTTTCACAAAAATCTTTTAGTTCTCTGCATATAATGTACTTCCCATTAGAATCATAACTATCCAAAGGATCATCGAATATGCATATTATTTTTTCATTTCTATTTTTAGATAAAATTGAAGTAAAATAATATGCAAGTGATATCCTAGCTTTTTGGCTCTCGCTCAAAACTTTATTAAAGAAATCTATTATAGATACACCTTTTTTTAAAACTCCATCTACAATTAATTGTATTGAATAAAATTTCTCACCATTTACCTCTTCATACATTTTTTGAGCCTTTAATTTATTATTGTTGCCAAAAAGTTTTTCAAGTAAACTATTAAAATTATCTATAAACTTATCATCATGTTTAACACTGTTTTCATCAACAATTTGTTTAATTGTTATATTATTACTAATAAACGTATTGTATTTAACTTCATCAAAATCATAGTCTATATATTTTAAAATTATAGAATCATACTGTCCATCGAATTTTTTAAGCTCATCACTTGTTTCAGCAATCAAATCAACATCTATAGAACCTTTTAAAACTTCGTCAAAAATGCTCTTATATTTACCACCAAAATATGAATCTTTCATAGAATCAGAATTTAGTTTTTCTAAAATTAATTTAAATTCATTTTGCTTTTTTATTTCATCTAGTAAGTCACTTATTTTTTTCTTTATATCTTCTTGGTTAAAAGGCTCATTTAGGCAAACTGGACACTTATCAAAATGCTTTCTATTTAATTCAGATAAAACTAAATGGTAGAAGCTAATATCATCTGATGAGTCTATATTATAATTTCCATAAGAAAGTCTTATTTTTTCAATCGCATCATTCGTTATTTTTTTTAGTGTAGTATCAATTTCTTTAAATGTAGATATATTGTCATTAGCAATATCATGCGCCTTTATTTTTAAAAATAAATTATCATCAACAGTTTTAGAAATTTCTTTTATTAATACAATTTTTCCTTTTTCTCTTCCTGTGACATATTTTGTTATATTCTTTTTTCCAGTCAAAGTTTTAGCATTTAAAGCAGATAAGTTTAATTTATTCTTTAATCTTGCTTGTATATCTGCTAAAACAGAATCCTGATATTTAGAATTATCCTTTGATAGTTTTCTAAGTTCTGAAATACGACTTCCAATTTCGATTACTTGGTTTTCTAAATTAGGGCTCAAGTTTTCCCCAATATAATTTTTATTATATACAAAAATTCTTTCTTTATATTGATTCAAATCACAATTAGATTTTTCATCTATACAAATGTCTATATCATCATATTTTAATTTCAATTCATATGAATCTGCATCTTCTTGCAATATTTTTTCAAACTTTGTCCCTTTTGCTATCAAATCAATGCTTTTTGAAAATGAAGATTTTCCAGAGGCATTTGTTCCATATATAAAATGAGTTCTTTTAGACTCAGAGAATATAAATTCTTTTTCTTCTTCCCTAACATAATTAAAGCCATAAAGATTTTTAATTCTAACTTCCATTATAATACCTCGTTTCAATACTTTTTTAATTATCATTCATTTATTTTTCAATATTTTTCACTATATAACGTATAAATCTGCGCAGTTTAGCAAATCATACAACAAAGTTTTTAACAATGATGTTATATTCACTAGATTTTTTTCATCATTTGTATTTTTTACCACAAAATTCGCACAAGCCTTCTCAGCATGAAAGTATTTACATCTTAAATAATATGCATATTTTAAAATTAAAAATCTAATTATATCAGAATTTTTCAAAATGTTATGAACAATCAAATTTGATATATGATTATTTACATCGTTCAAGTATCCATGGGCTAATAATAAATCATTTTTGTAGCTTTTTATATCATCAAATAATTCGATTATTCGTTTGTCAGTAAACGAACATACCATATTAGAATATTCTTTACTACCATTTGCATTTTTCTTAAATTCAGAAAAGATAAACTCTCTTACACTAAAATTTCGTATATAATCCTTAGTAATAGTGTTGCATCTTGATTCACATAAAATCATTCTATCCCAATTATTTTCTATAAACATTCTTGCATCTTTAATTTTATCTTTTTCCTGGTTTTTAGAAGAAATCGCGTTATAAATTGAGTTAAATGCTTTCCAAAAAGGATCAAAATCATCTTGATTGTTCAATCCAATAACAAATAACGATAATGCATTAAAAAACTTGTTTTGACTGTTTGAAGAATAATAATTGAACACTCTTTCACATACAGATGAATTAATTTTATGATTCAAAGGCTTAATAAATAATTGATTTAAATCGTCCTTAAAAATAGTCGAACTTTCTATATTTTTAGTACCTTGTTCAAAAGTAATTTTTTTTATTTTAAAACAATTACCTCTTGTAAAGTATAGGTATAACAATGATTTCAAAAACTGCTTATGAATACCATTATTTTGGTTAAATTTAAAATCTTCAAACGATACTTTATTACTACGTTCACCCTCTATAATAATTTCTCTATCACTAATGGTTATTTCATCGTACTTTGTCGGTAAATAATATGATTTTTTATTTTCAACAATACCCTTTGTTCTTATACTTAATTCTAATAAAACTTTAAATTTCATATTTGTTTCACTCTTTCATAATTATCGTTCTCAAATCATTTTAATTATACATTATTTACTTAAAACAAAAAAGCCTAATTCATACTATAATTAGACTTTTATTTAACTATTCATTTTCTATAGCAAGTCTTATTGGAATCGATTTAATATATTTTCCATTTTGAATCCTCACGTAAACAATATTATTTTAGCATATTATAGGGATTTAGAAAAGAAAAAGGACTACCAATTTTTAGATTGATAATCCTAAAATCTAATTATAATGTAATCCAACAAGTTGGACGGACGCCGACGCAAGTAAAGAAGACATTTAATCTGCCGACAACGCCTTTGTCATCGACGTAATAAGCCTCGTGCGCATAATTACCGTAAGGCGAACGCAGCCACCAAAAACTGAATCCATTTTCCCATAATCCTTGACATTTAGCATAGTCAGAACCTCCAGCTCGTCTAGCAATTGTGCTTGTGTAATATTTAGTTGCTTCTTTATATGAAAGCAAGAACATCTTATCGTTTGTATTATTACATTCATAACTATTTGAACTTTGACCAGTTGATGCAGCACTGTTATCTACTGTTGTAGTTTCAATTAATGCTTTTTGTAAATCATTAAATGCCATATTGTAGAAATTGTCATTCAAGAACTTTCTTATAGCTGATAGCTCATAATTATTAGCATATCCAGTTCCACCATTATGACTAAATGATGAAGTTGATGAACTTGGATAGTAATCTTGGCTATCTAAAATTAGATTAGCAATGATTAATGCTTTACCATTAGATTCAGTTAAAATATCCCATTCAATTGGATCATAGCTGAACCAATAGATTGTATTAGTTGAATAGCCATTATCATCTTGATAAGTACCACCTGATGAAGTGTACTCTGATCTATATTGTGTGAAATAAACACCCCTATAATCATATGTGCCATTATTATCTATATCTACATCTTTATAATACATAAAATCAGATTGTGATCCTGATATGTAATATCTATAACTTGTCCATGTAGATGAATCAAATGTTATTGATAATAAACCATTTTCAGTTGTTGCTGTTACCTTAGTTTGAGGGTATGTACCGAAGTATATTTTATTTCCTTCCCTTGTATAAATACTAGTAGTAGTAGTAATAGTAATGGTTATGTTACCTGCAGGTACTTTGAATGTGTATGTATCTCCACCCTTTACTACATCATCACTTCTTATCCATTTGATTGTACATCCAGATGGAATATTGGTTGCAGTCAATGCTATTTGACTATCAAAATCATATTGATTACCGCTTGTTATACCAGAAATAGTTACTCCTTCTACTTGATTATCAATTGTAATCGTATACTTATTAGTTGTATATCTAGTTTCAAATACCACTGCTTCAGCACCTATCGTATAATCAAATGACGCATCTTCTATATATAATTTATCATTCTTATACCAGCCTATAAATGTATAACCTTCATTAGTTTTCGCTGTGATTGTTACTTCTTTACCATATTTATAAGTTCCAGCACCTGTGATAGTACCAGCTTTATCTATATCTTTATTTAATGTTACTATATAACTATTTCTTGTGTAATATAACTTAATAATTGTATTACCATTTCCATCAATATTTACTTGTGTAATTGATGGTGATGTGAAACCTTCATATGTCTTAACAGAACCAGCAGTTTCTGTGTCTGTTGTTCCTGTTAAATTATCAGTTTCATATAATGTGTAATTGTCATTGTCGATATTTTGAAGGTAATGCTCTACCTTATATGGTGTATTTGTATTTGCAGTCCATAATGCTTTTAAATTCATATGGCAGATATTAGCTGTATTAATTTGAGTTATAACAGTACCTTTATATTGCCAACCTTGGAATGTATAGCCATCTTTAGTTGGTGCAAACAATGTAATATTTTGTGTATCTACATTATAATTTGTAGGGTTAGATGAATTATTAACTCCACCATCTAAATCATAAGTTATATCAAATGAATTCCACTTAGCTTCAAGTGTGTAATCTCTATTTAACATATCGAATGTATAAACAGCATTTGTAGAAACTAATTCATTCTTCTCATCATACCATCCTAAGAATCTAGTATCAGTCTTAGAATAAGCAACTATAGTAACTGATTCAGTATAATGTTCTTGTAATGTTTCTTCATTATAGAATACTTGGCTATTACCGCTTCTAATCATTACTTGACCTAAATCAGTGTTATTTGACCATACTGTCAAATCATATAATGTATATCTAAATCTAGCCTCTATAGTGAAATCTTCATTCCACATCATATATTTATAATCTTTTTCATTAGATAATACTTGACCGTCATTATACCAACCTACAAATGTATAACCTTCATTAGCATATGCCAATAAGTCTACATAAGTATTATAATTATAACTTCTTGTTTCTGATACATTGCCCATATCAGTTGGCTTTTCATTAAATGTTTCAATCAATTGACCAGTCTTTGGATTATATAAAGTATAGAAGACTGTCAATGTTACTGATTCTTCATAAATTGCTTTAAATGTCATATTAGCAGATGGTTGATAATTACTAACAACATTACCATTCTCATCATAAACTTTAACATCGTTTAGCGAATATCCTTTAAATACAAAGCCACTCTTTTTTACATCAAGAGGAAGCATATCCTTTGAGATTTTGTCTGTTTTAAATTGAAGTTTAGTGGCACTGCTTGTTCCACCATCTAAATCAATTGTTACATAATAAGGCAATGATTGACTTGTATATGTAGCAGTATAAATAGCATCTTCACTTACCTCAGTAAGAGTAGGTTGCCAACCACTAAATGTATAAGAATAATTGTCATCATTTTCCCTAGGTGGATTAGATTTACTATAAGCCGGAGTTTCACCTTTCTTAACACTTGATGTTTGAAGCACTGTTCCATCATAGTCTTTAAATGTTACTGTGTAATAAACCTCATCGTCTGATGGTTCAGAGCCCTCTTTATAATAAGTGGTCTTAATTCCTTCAAATGTTATTTCAAGCTTACCATCACCAATAGTTCCTCTATATAATTCTTCATTGCCTGATTCAGACATATAAAAAATTATAGTAGTACCATTAAGCTTATATATCCCTGAATCATTGTTTTCGTCAGTCCATGAGCTTGAAGTTATTATATAATAAGAATCTTTATCAAGTTGATCTTCTTCATATAAATAATAAGTACCTGTAATATCACTATCTTTATCATCCTTAGTACTAGAAGAACATGCTACTAATAGCATTGATGATAATACCATTACCCCCACTAGTAATAATATCTTTCTAATTAATTTCATAAAAATCATCTCTCTCCATTAAGCAATTCAAATCTATCAACAAAAAAGACCTGAGCGTTTAACCCAGATCTCGTACTAAAATGATAATAATATTATCCCACCCCACAAAAGTGCCGTGAGGAGGCAAGGTTATCATATTTAAATTGAACCGCCTCTTTCTAAACTAATTATATCATATGCGACACTTTTTCGCTAGATGTCTCATTTGTTTCTCTCATAAATACACTTGGTCTTAATCTTTTTCTTATTCCATTTATGAAATGATAATCTGCTGATGATATTTGAAGGAATTCTTTAGCTCTTGTGATTGCGACATAGCATAATCTCCTTTCTTCTTCTAATTGATTATTTGTTTTTTTAATGATATAAGAATAAGAAATAAAAAAATCCCAGGTGTTTTAACTCCTGGGATGATAATAGCAATTACTTATTTAATTGTTCTAACAAATCCTTACAAGCTTCTAAATCACCTTGTAAATCTTTTTTATCTTGTGATGAAGCATCAGGTATAGCATCATTTTCAAGAAAATCTATTTCTTGTACTAATAAGCTTTTTAATACTATTACTTGTCTTTCTGTTAAATTTATTGTTTTCATTGTTTTAAGCCTCCTGCTGTTAATATTATTGATTAACATTATTTCTGTGTGCCATTTCTTTTAAAGCTGGCAAATAAATACTTAAAAAGACTTCACTACATTCAAAAGGAAAATTTTCTTCGAATTCTTTGTGCTCATCTTCAAAACAATATCTCCAAACTTCAAAGCCATTGCCGATTTTATCTAATAATTCATCTAATGAAAATCCAGAATCGTTTTTAGTTTCATTTAATTCTTTTTTATAATCTTCATCAAGTTTATCAAATAAATCTTTTAAATTATGATTCTTAACCATTTTCTTTAATAAGCATTTAAAATACAATTCACATGCAAACAACCCATTTGTAAAAGCAGGAATAGCAACTATATTGTTATTAGCATTTGCTGATAAGCACCTAATATATGCTTCATAAAAATCATCTGCTATACCTATTTGATTAATCTCACAACCTCTTATGTATCTCATATAAATCTCCTTTTAAATTAATAAGTTTTCTTCAATCAATTATACCATAAAAAATGGCAGCAAATGGATATAACAATGCAAAAAATCCCAAAGGTTTTAGTATATTAAATAATGAGGAGTGGAGTAGTACAGCTATAAATTTTAAGGAGTAGGTATAAAACTATAAAAAATAAGGAGTATACATCTATAAACTTATTGGAGTAGGGAACAATCTTTTAGCAATGGAAGTATAGGTGGAATATATGTCCTTAAGAGCATTAAGTAATCAATAAGATATCAACCCTATCTAAATTGATTATACGTGAATAAATATGATATGATTATTAGTGGTAGGATCAAATGTTTCAAAAGATGCATCAGCATCAATACCAATATGATCCAACCCTAATCTTTTAATGGATCTATAATCCATAGATAAAAACTCCTTTCGTTATATTGGTCTTCAACAAACCTATTATAACA
>JAILIY010000032.1 GCA_024695025.1 Acholeplasmatales bacterium | reverse complement strand
AACATCTCCTTTTCATAAGTCAAGGTTCTAAAACAGTTGTTATTGTAAATCTATTCTTTTTTTAATTTTCGTAGGTGTAAAGTTACAACCTGTAAAATTCATAAAAATTATTATTTCACCAAAAATAAAAAACGGCTATTTTAGGCCGTTTTACGTATTAGCAACATACATTTTCAACGTGAGCTCCAAAGTTTTTAGAAGTTCACCACAATTTAAACAAAATAGTTTTTTTATTATATTGTTTCTAATATAATTATATCTATTTTAATCATTTAATATTTTTTCAGATAGTTCTAATATTTGATCTTTATATTTGTTTTTCAAATGCTTATAAATCCTAATTCTGGATCTACAGTTACTATAGATGCTATATGCATAACATATGTAATATATTTATCAGAATCCTTAAATAGATTTTCTAATGAATCTATATCTAATAAATCTCCTTTAACAATTTCAATATTAGATGGTAGGTATTCAACACTTTTATCATTTGGTAAAACAAATGCTCTTACCCTCTTATTCTTTTCTACTAATTGTCTAACAATTGTACTTCCTAAAAAACCAGCCGCGCCAGTAACAATATATAATTCTTCCATTTTTATTTCCTCTCTTTCTATTTACAGCCTCATTATAGAAGGGAGATATTAAAATAAAATTAAAGAAATGTTAAAGTTTTGTAAAAGTAATAATTTATTTAAAAATTAAAAACATCCTCAGAATTTCTTGTTCTGAGGATGTATAAATTTATTATATTAATTTAACAATAGGTAAATCAGCTGGAGCAAATCTAATACTATCTAATTCCTCTTTCTTTACCCATTTCTTTTCTGTATGCTCTGTTAATTCTAATTCACCTTTAATTAACTTACACTCATACGCATACATTGTAATAGAAAATGGCTTTTCTAATTCATTATATTCATAATTAGAAACTCCAATATATTTTATTGGTTCTACAATTGTTTTTAATTCTTCTTTTATTTCTCTTATAATAGTTTCTTCATGTGTTTCATTAGATTCTACTTTACCACCAGGAAATTCAAAATAACCTTCTAATGCTCTTCCTGGTCCTCTTTTACAACAAAAGATTTCTCCTTTATCATTTTTAATTACTGCACATACAACTTCTATATGTTTCATTATAATTGCGCACCTTTATATCTAGCTGAATATGTAATAGGATCCAATATGAAGTTATCTTCTATTTGACCAAATGCTTTATAAAATTTTGGATTTTGTGAATTAACATCATAAATTCTAAATAAACAATAATTCTTTTTTAATTCAATTGAAGTTTCAACTTCGTTTTTACTTACAAAGAATTCTGTATCTACTCTTGAAGACGTAGTCTTAACTTCAATTCTAATATTTTTAACATTACCCTTTTGATCAATATCATATGATTCGATATCATATCCATATGTATCTGATTCTACAGAAACCCATTTGACTTTTTGAGCTAAATCCGGTCTACCCAAATCTGTTAATCTATTTTGTTCATAAGATAGCGCTAATGTTTCACCTAATTTACCAACTTTAGCATCTCTCTTAGCTTTTTTCTCGTAATCAATTTTACGCATCTTAGGTTTTGTAATTTTTTCAAATTTATGAGTTCTACCAGCCATAGGATCTAATTCTTGTAATTCTCTAATGAATCCAAATGGTAAATCATTATCTGGATCAATTGCTTCTTTAAGCATATCTATAGCTTCATCAGCATATACAAAATCACTTTCTTCATCTGCTAATGTATCTTTTATTATTTGATCGTAATCTCTTGTTGTCATATGCTTCATAATAAAATCATATACATCAACTAATTCTTCTAAATCTTGTTTCATTAATGATTCGTTAAAATTATGAGAAGAATAATATTTTGATAAAACATTTGTTTTCTCATAGCCATATCCTAAATCACCTTTTTTAGAACCTAGATGTATTTCATTACTTGAAAATGATGATTCTCCTTCGACTTGTGACTTAAAATAATTAGCTACTTTAACAGCATTCTCATATTTCTTAGATTTATATAATTTGTCAAAATTAGTAATTCCCTGATTCAATGTAATATAAAAGCCAGTCATATCTTTTTTAAATAGATAAACTATATAAAGTCCTCTTGTTGTTGATTCTGTAATATTTTTATTCATTATAGCAACCCAAGGAATTTCAGCCTTATTACCATTACCCATTGAAGCTTTGATTTTGAAATCATTTCGTTGTAATATTTTATTTAATTCTTGTGGAATCTTATTAATTAATTCATCATAAAGCTTTGACAAACTATTAACTTTTTTCTCACCATTATTATAATTATCAAGAACAAATTGGAAGTGCTCAATCATAAAAAAATCCTCCATTTAACCGTATACAATCTACGTCATATTTTATCATAATTTTTATCAAAAATATACAAAATACCCTGAATAATAACTATACCAACAAGAATTTTTATAAAAATAAAACCAGTATCTTCATGATACTGGTAACCACTACAACTAATAACATATTACATTATCCTCTATAAACTTGATTGTAGCTTTAGACATTTTACTCATGTCATATAAATAAACTCTATTTAATCATGGATTAAAGATTCCAATTTTCGTTATATCTTTAAACTCTATTTTCTTAGAATGCTTACCCATAGATAATTAACTTCTAGTTGTAGTGGCTTCTTATTAGTTTTAATTATGAATGGATATAGGATTAAATATGATAATATTAATGCTCCAAATACTATAGCTATGATATACATATTTAATACCTTTTTAGTATTTAAAACATTAATAATTAAGCTTGTTATAATAGCTAAAATAAATATAGCATAAACCTATAACAATAGTTTTTTATTGTCATTACGATATTTCATATTTCCCATTTCCCAAAACCCTCGATATAAAAACGAAAATAACACAAAAATTAAAGCATTTTTATAAAAAAATGCAATTTTTCTTTATGAATAAAGAAAACCCACAGAATTTTCTCAAACTCTGTGGACAATAATTATAAATAATTTAAATATTGAAAAAATAATAACAATTACATTTAAAGTCATAAAAAAATTTTTTATGATACTTTATAAAAACAATTCTTCTTTTTCAGCTAAACCTTCTACAATTACATAATCTTTTATTTCATGTGGATCAGGTATTAAAGCATAACTCCCTTTAGGAATTATAAACTTTACAGTTCTTTCTAATTTAAATCTAAATGATGGAGCTGAACATTTTGGCTCTTCTTTAAACCAATAGTATTTATAAGTAAAGGGACTGATAAGAATATCTTCATTTATTATATCTCCAAAATGGACAACGTACTGCTCTTTCAACAAGAAAACAACTTCTTTATTAATACAAATACAATAACTATTATCACTATCAGTATAATTAACTGATAAAAAACCATTATATTTGTTTTCTAATTTACCAAGCATCACTCCAAGACCATGTTCAGAATTTTTACACTCCTTAACTTGATTATAATTATCACCATCACTTCTAATTTTAATAGAATTGGTATTGATAGTAACATTAACTTTAGTTGCTTTTCCATGTTCAAAAGTATTAATGATTATCTCATAGGCCAAATTAATTATATCTGTATATTGTACCTCATTAATTGTATGTTCAACGTTAGATAACCATTCATATAATTTTTTGTAGCTCTTAACATTTATTTTTACCGAATTATCCTTAACATATTTATCATCTATATCATAGAAAAGATAATTTCCAATAATTTGCAACCCTTCAACACTTGTTTTAAATGCTGGTACTTGCGTTATTCTTATTTCACGTCCATATTGTCGAATCTTTTTTGTAATATATTCATACAATGTCATAGTTGTTAACAACCCATCACTTTGTGATTCAGCATCACCATTTAATGCATCACATAAAAAATGTGTAAACATGCTTAAGTTAGAAGGTGATTCCTCATTTGAAAGCTCAATACTTTTGCTTGAAGCAATAACTGTTATTCCATTTAATTTATTAACTAAATCAATCAAAGTATTTCTAGCAACACTTTTCATATTTTTAGCTGCCAAACCACTAAAACAGGCATCAAGAATAATAATAGCTTTCCCAACATTATTTGAATTTATAATATTTTCAATTTCACTAAAAGATAAGCAATTATCACCAGTACTACGATTACTATCATATAACATTAGATTTAATTCACTATTTATATCAGCTCCATGACCACTAAAATATAAAATAAGTTGCTCGTTTTTTCCTATACTTTTACATTTCTCATCAATAACTTCCAATATACTATTTTTTGTATTTACCTTGTCATCATCGCATACCAAAACACTCTTGTTCTTGTCGCATTTTAAAGCTTTTTGATTAGTAAATATGCTATATACAGTTTTAGCATCATCATTTGATTTTAATAAATTATCTGAATACTTATATTTACAATTTCCAATGGCAATGATAACATTTGTCAACATTGCATCATATAAAAGAGCATTCTTATTGATTTTCATACATATTACCTCATTAAACTAATTATTATTTCTGAGAGACTTATAAATATCTGATAAAAATAATCCAAGCAACTCTTTTTGCAATTCAGGTTGTTTTAATAATAAAGTGAAAAACTCTTGATTTTGCTCTAAACCATCGATTAATGCATTTTCTATATTTGAATAATAAGCTAATGCAAAATCATCTTGTGTATTATT
Organism: Acholeplasmatales bacterium; assembly: GCA_024695025.1. GTDB lineage: Bacteria > Bacillota_I > Bacilli_A > Acholeplasmatales > Anaeroplasmataceae > Anaeroplasma. The sequence continues at coordinate 7,707 of JAILIY010000032.1, read as the reverse complement.
TTTGGCTGAAGCTAATAAATCTGGATTAGACTTCATAATATCTCTTATTTGAAGAGCTGATTTTACAGCAACGTCATTATTAAATTCCATGCCTGTTTTAGAATTTATATCTTTTATAATTTCAGATAACTTGGCTTCTTTTTCTTCTGTTAAATTGAATTGATCTGCAGCTACAAGTTTTATATATGATGGTTCGTATTCTGACTTTGTATGGGTCATACCTTTCTTTTGATAGAAATTAGAAGCATTAATTTTATCTGTAAGATTAAATCCTTTACCAGGCGCATCTTTGCCTAAATAATTTAATAATAAACATACATATTTATACTTCTTATGTAATTCTAAATCTTCTAAACTTGATACTTGAATAACAAATTCATAACATCTTACAAATCCTCTTAAAGTCTTTCTACATATCTTTCTATCTTTTTCTTCAAGAGCATCAAACTTCTTTTTACTCTTGGATAAAAAAGCTGTAATTTTAGATTTATCAGCAGTTGTAGGATTTTCCATATAAATAATATCATTTACTTTAAATGTATCATCATTTGAGAATAAACAATAAGAATCTACCTTAGCTTCGATCTCATAAACTGATTGAGGTGTAATGGTATTTGATAATTCTGTACTTGTATAATATGGATCAAATGCATCTTCTATATCTTCATAACTATTAACAAAATCTAAGATAAATGTTTTTTTATCATAAGGATAACAAGTTCTATTTAACCTAGATAATGTTTGAACAGCATTTACTTTACGCAATTTCTTTAAGATATACATTGCACATAGTTTTGGTTGATCAAAACCTGTTTGATATTTATTAGCAACTAGCATTACTCGATATTCATCAGTATCAAATTTATTAGCTGTCTTTTCTTCACTAAATCCATTGATAGAGGTTTCAGTAAATACTTTTTCTTCATCAGCATCACCAATTTGTTTACCTGTAACTTTACCAGAGAACGCTACAATTGGTCTTACATCAGTAATACCTTTTCTTTCAGTATAGTTCTTAAATGCATAATAGTATTTAACTGCCTCAGGACGAGAACCAGTAATAACCATTGCTTTTGCTTGACCACCTAGTTCATCCTTAACAACACTTCTAAAATGCTCTATGATAATTTCAACACGTTGAGCTATATTAGTATCGTGAAGCATAGCAAATCTTGCAATTTGTTTCTTTGCTTTCTTCTCTTTATACATAGGATCTTGCTCAATAGCTTTATTAATCTTATAGAATGTTTCATATGTAGTATAGTTAGTTAATACATCTAATATGAAGCCTTCTTCAATTGCTTGTTTCATTGAATAATTATGGAATGCTTCATACATACCTTTTTCATTCATCTTTCCAAATAGAGCAAGTGTTTCAGCTTTTGGTGTTGCAGTAAATGCAAACATTGAAACATTTGATTGCTTACCATTATGTTCAATTTCTTGAGCAATCATATCTTCTACACTGATGTCTTCATCTTCTTCATCAGAACCTAATATTTGAGTTAATGCTGACATTTCTTTTCCAGCAGTTGATGAATGTGCCTCATCAATGATAACAGCAAACTTTTTATTCTTTAATCCTTTTACTGATTCAACAATATAAGGGAACTTTTGAATTGTAGTTGCTACAATCTTTGTATTTCCTTCTAAAGCATCTTTTAAATCAGCAGATGTACATTTATCATTCATTACTTGAATGAGGCCTGATTTATGCTCTAAATTCATTACAGCCTTTTGTAATTGCCTATCAACAACTATACGGTCTGTAGCTATTACTATATTATTAAAGATTACATTATCATTCTCATCGTGAAGTGATACTAATCTATGAGCAAGCCAAGCAATTGTATTTGTTTTACCAGAACCTGCTGAATGTTGAATTAGATAATTTAAGTCTGTATGATTATCTTTTAGATCAGCTAATACTTTTCTTATACAATCCAACTGATGATATCTAGGGAAGATTACGTTCTCAGTAGTCTTTGTTTTACCTGTTACTTCATCAGTCTTTTCTTTTGATTCTATAAAGATGAATTTATTAACTAATTCAATAACCATATCTTTTCTTAGGATATCTTCCCACATATAAGATACGCCAAATCCATCAGGATTGATTGGATTACCTTTACCACATTCTATTCCTTCGCCATTACCTCTGTTGAATGGTAAGAAATATGTTGATTCACCTTGAAGTCTTGTCGTCATATAACATTCTTCAAAGTCCATAGCAAAGTTTACAAGACATCCTGCTTTAAATAAGAATAATCTATCTTTAGGATTTCTTTCTATTCTATATTGATAAATAGCATCTCTATATATTTGACCAGATGTATTTGCTTTTAGTTCAAATGACATAATTGCAAATCCATTCAAGAAGATAACCATATCAATACGTTCAGTATCAGAAGCCCATACTTCTTCAGCAACAGATAGAATATTCATATTATACTTTTTATTAGCTTCTTTATTAATTGAAGTAGCTGGTTTGGGATAAACTAAATCTAAATGAGTATTTTGAACTTCAATACCGTGTTTTAATGTATCAATTAAAGAACTCTTTTTAGAAGTAATTTGATTATTAATAGCATTAACTACAGCATTATCAAAAGCACTCTTTAAAGTTTTCTTTAATGCAGTTACTTTTTCTGGTTGAGTATCATTTAAGAATTTAAATAATAACTCTTTATCCATAGCAAAGTATCTATCAAAATTATCATTAGTTCTTCTTACATAACCATTATTATCAACTAAATAATCCATTATGAATTTTTGATACTCATATCTTTCATTAATGATACTAGGCATTTTCTGATACCTCCTTAAAAGTATAGTTTTCGTATACTTCAACTTTTCTAAATTCAATTCCACTTAAAATATTTATGCACTTACAACCATTTGCTAAAGTTGTAATTTTAAAATTTGTCCTATAGATATAAAAATTATCAAGCATATCTTGCAAAAGCAAAGATACATCTTTAACTTCATCATCATACATAAAAGTTTCAGAGCCAACATAAGCATATGTCGTTCCTTTATCTAACCCTTGTGCAATAAACATAGTAATAACATCTTCGTTTAAACAAAAGCCTTTCATAGCACAATAAGAGAAATCAGAGTTCTTTATAACAAAATTGTCAAATTGATATGGATTTCCATTCTTAAAATGTTTGTTTGTAGTTTCAAAATCACCTATTGCAAAGTTTGTATGATTCTTTACCTGTTCTCTAGTATGATCAACAATAAAAATAAGTGGTCTTGCCTTTCTAATTTCTTCATTTGCCTTATCAATATCAGACTTCTTAATTGTCCAAGATACTCCAATCAAAGTAATAAAGCCACCATATATAGCCGCAACAATAGGAATTGTAATAGCTTGTATAGTTTCATTCGGAATTCTATAAATTAAATATATAGTCAATCCGATTCCAATAATAAAATCTTGTAGCATTCCCCATTTGTTGAATGTTGTCCTTTTTATAGGATATGAAAAGCCCTGAGCTAAATTCATAAATATAATTGCCATTAATAATCCACCGAATATGAACTGGCACCAAATATTATATATGAAGCAAGACATATAAAATAAATCACATAGCCAATAAAATAATATTAAAAAAAACGCTCTATAATTTGCAGTCTTAATTTGCTTTTCACTAAAAGAGTTATTATTAATAACCCATCTCTTCATACCAACAACACAAAAAGGAATTAGAAGAAAGATAATGCCAAACGATATCCGATATCCTATCATACGTTTACCTCTTTCTTCCCTGTAACATATTCATATATTAATGATTTCTTATAATCAGCAAGTATTTCTAATTGTTTTTGCTTATTTGAAACAAGATGCTCTATTTCACTAACAAATGATTCAATATACTCAACTATTCTATTTTGCTCTTCTAATGTCGGAATTAATATCAGTTCGTTTTCAAACTCAAATGGATTAAGGTCCCATTGTCCTTCTCTTATTCCGCCTGATATTCTTCTAAATTCATCCTTATAACAATTTCTGAACAAGAAATGAATATACTTAGGGTTTATACATTTATCTTTAAATTTATATATGAAATAAGCTGGACTAACAATTCCTTCATATTCCGAAACACCCATAGAACCTTGCCAAGCTTTCATTTTATTAATAACTAACCAACCTGGTTTAACATATTTATACTTAGAAACATCTTCGGAAGTAACATTATGATTATCATCTCTACTATCTTTAGGAATAACACCATATTCTCTATATACTGATAAAACCTGTTTATCTCCAGGATTTTTAAATTCTTCTCTATAAAGATGGAACTTTAATTTATCAACTTTCCAATGAGTTGGAACATCTCCAATCCATTTCATAGTACTGTCCTTCATTTCAACATCGGGCTCTAATCCTTTTGTTACTGCTTCTGTAATAACTGATTTCTTATAATCTTCTAATACTTCTATTTGCTTTTGTATATCTTTTGTAATAGCATCTATTTCAGAACATTTGCTATCAAGATAATCAATAATGACTAATTGCTCATTAATTGGAGGTATTGGTATACATATTTTTTTAATTTTTTCTTGTGCCAAAGATGGAACACCCATTCCAGTTATTAAACGAGTGATATATTTTTGAAATGTCGAACTTAACATACAATAATATAAGAATTTATAATCTAAATTATCTCTTGTAGATATAACAGCAAGTGAACCATTAGTGGTTGATTCTCCAAAAGGCAACTCATCAATTCTAGCACATTTCCCAATTCCAGCTCCAGCTTTAACAAAAATTATATCACCTTTTTTTAATTTGATTTCTGGTGATTCATCAAATCTAAATTGATTTATATAATTCAAATCTGACCAATCTAATTTATCATTTTGAATATTAAATGCAGACAGGAATGGATAACCACTTTCAACATATTCGTCTGCAGTTAAACCTTTCCAACCTAATCTAGCACGAATCCAACTCTTATATCCAATTCTTGTTTTGTTCCAATAATTTGGAATTTCACCAATCCAGTCTATTCCACTATCTTTCATTTCTCGCATATTACTTCACCAACCTTGCAATACGCTCGTTTACTGATTTATCTAATTCGATAAACTCTTTTAATAATTCATCACTTGATTCAGGAGCAACATACATATAAAAATAACTTGTAAATGGAATTTCAGCGCCAATCTTAACTGTCTTTTCATCTCTATCATCATCAAATGATGCATTTTCATTTTTACCTTCAAAGAATGCTTTTGCATCTGGAATATGTGGTAATACTTCTCTGGCCATATAGTCATCAATATTTTCTTGCCACTTAACAATTTCAGTATCCTTAGTCTCTTTATCCCAAAAAATATTGCCTTTCTTATCTTTTTGAATTTCAGCATTCTTATCCATCAAAGATAAACCATAAGTAATTTTAGAAATAATTTTTTTATCTTGACCATTCAATACTTTAGCAATAAATGGTTCAAATTCAGATAGTTTTAAATAAACTTTATCCGAAATATTTTCTTTTAATGTATTAACAATTGTATCATAGATTGGCTTATTCGAAATAAATGTATCTAACTTCTTTTGATCCTTATCAGATAACTTTTCAGTAGAATTCTCATATTCATATACTTTTGCTTCATCATATAAAGATGATAAGCATCCTTTAGAAAGCATATTATCTATTCTTTCTTTAGTAATAGCATATGAACGTTGAAGTGGTTGCATTACAGTATATTCTCTATAAATGAATTCTTCATTATCATAGATTTTGCAGTATTCATTTTCTTTAAAATCAGTATATAACTTAGTAATTGCTTTTCTATTTTGAGGAGAAATTTCATTACGCTTATTTCCAACTGATTTTCTTAACTTCTTATAGAACTTTTCTGATGTACAATCAATTAATTGAATTTTACCTTTACGCTCTTCACGTTTATTCTTTGATAAAATCCAAACATATGTAGCTATACCTGTGTTATAGAATAAATCTGTAGGTAAGGCAATGATTGCCTCAATTAAATCTTGTTCTAACATCCACCTTCTAATTTGAGATTCACCTGATGATGTACCACCAGTAAATAAAGGTGAACCATTCTCGATAATTGCTGCACGTCCTAAGTGGTCATCCATTTTATCAATTGCAGATTGCATAAAAATAAGTTGTGAATCTCCACCGCCAGGAAGTCCAGCTCCCCAACGGCCATTTTCACCTTTTGAGAATTCTTTTTTAACAGCTTCTTCCTGACCTGCTTTAGCATCTTTTCCTGACCAAGGTGTACCAAATGGTGGATTCTCAATTACAAAACGCATCTTTGTATCTTTAAAACAATCCTCTTTAAATGTATCAGTATGTCTAAAGTTCTCAGCATCTTGACCTTTGATTAACATTTCAGCAAGACCTACAGCATATGATACAGCCATATACTCTTGACCATATAATCTAATATCAGCAGTTGGATTATAATGTTTTAAATATGAGTATGCAGTTGATAACATACCACCTGTACCACAAGCTTGGTCACAAATTGTGATAACCTTATGATCATCAAAGATATCATCACAACCTTCAGATATTAAAACTGAAACTAAAGTCTTAATAATATCTCTACCTGTATAAAATTGACCTGCATCTACATTTTGGAAGAATCTACCAATTAGGTTTTCAAATATATATCCCATTCTAATAGGATCTACTGTCTTAATTGATAAATCAAGTTCAGAGAAGTCTTTAATAGTATTATAAAGACATCCTCCTTCGTCCATCTTCTTAATTTGAGCATCAATTTCTAGACCGTTTAATATATCTCTTACATTTGCAGAGAATCCATCAATATATGCTTTAAAGTTAGATGCGATATTATCAGGATCATCAAGTAACTTTTCTAATGTGTATTCTGATACATTATAGAATTGAAATCCTGCAACACGATACATTGCTTTAACAGGATATTCAGGATTCTTTTTATATTGTTCAACTACTGCATTTTTAGTTGCAGATAGAGCACATTCAAATCTTCTAATGATTGTCATTGGAATAACAACATCACCATATTTATCAGGCATGTAAACGCCTCTTAATTTATTGGCTATACCCCATATAAAATTGGCATCGCTTGATACATCAATGGGATTGTCATCCCATAGTACATCTAACTTTTCATTACTAATTGTCATAATATAATACCTCTTTGATAAAAATCCATTTAAAAACCTAATTTTATTATATCAAATTTATTGATTTTGAGAAATAATAATCTACAAAAATCTACATAATTGAAAACTATAAATGCTTTACCATGAAAAATTAAAACATCAAAGTTTTCTTCTAATTAGATGATCATATCCTCGTAATATCTAGTCTCTCTTTTCAATAAAACTATTCACTATCTAAATTGTCAACCAAAAGAAAAAAGAACAGATTTCTCTGTTCTATTCTTCTACCTTTATATTTAATTCAATCCACTCAACAATAATTATTTTAAATTCTTACAATATTTATTGTTGAATTTTTTTGCCTCATTATCAAATTGCTGATGAGCACAATTAGCAGTAATTTCATAATTATCATTAATATAGCTTCCTATATATTTTGATACATTATATGCAGCCTTAAAATTTAGGTGATTATTATCCGCCATGCTACGTCTTTTATCAAGCTTAGCCTTATCAAAATTAGAGAAATCAATTAGAGTTTGGCTCTTAGATTCAAGATATGACAT
>JAILIY010000023.1 GCA_024695025.1 Acholeplasmatales bacterium | reverse complement strand
TTTAAATAACCATCTACATTATATCATATAATTTTTAAAAATGCCTCTTTTTGAGGCTTTTTGGTCTTGATTTTGATTATATACGTTAATTAATATGGAAAATTATTAAATTAATACTTGATTTTCCTTATCTAATTTTTTAAATAAAAAAGATGTTAATCATAATGATTAACATCCAATTTAATTATTTATTTACTACTTCTTTAACATTACCGCTGCTATCAAAATACCACCAATTACCAGATGCAGTTTCTTTTTCTCCATTATTTGTTTTTTCTCCTAATTTAATAATATCACAATTTAAAAATTAGAAACAAAAAAGGAAGATTGAATCTTCCTTTAAAATTATCTAACTAAACTTTCGTATAATGCACTGATAGTTTTGTCATAATCATCAGCCGAAACACCGATGATAATATTTAATTCACTTGGTCCTTGAGCAAGTAATCTAACATTGATTTTTTCATTACCTAAAGCATTGAAAATCTTTGCACAAACACCACTTCTTTTTGCCATATTTCTACCTACAGTAGCAACTAATGCTAAATCAGTTTCAACAGATACTTGGCAATCTAAGTTACGCTTTAAATCTGTTACGATTTCATATTTGTATTTTTCTACTTGAGAACCAGCAACTACTACAGAAAATGAATCGATACCAGAAGGTACGTGTTCAATTGAAACATCATATGATTCAAATACTTGAAGTGCCTTACGTAAAAAACCAACCTTATCACTCATATGATCTTTAAATACATTGAATGAATAGAAATCTTTCTTACCAGCTATACCAGTTACGATATTAGAATCATCTTTACATTCATTTAAAATCATAGTACCTGGATTATTTGGATCATTTGTGTTTCTAATATTGATTGGAATATTTAATTCTTGAACTGGGAATACAGTTTCTTCATGTAATACTGAAGCACCCATATAAGATAATTCTCTTAATTCAGCATATGTTACTTCTTTAATTGATTGAGGATTTTTTACAATTCTTGGGTCAGCAGCTAAAATACCAGAAACGTCAGTCCAGTTTTCATAAACTGATACATTTAAGCACTTAGATAAAATAGCACCTGTAACGTCACTACCACCTCTTGATAATAGTTTTACTGAATTATTAGGGAATGCACCATAAAATCCTGGTACAACTATCTTTTCATATTTAGAGAATGCTAATTTAACATTCTTTTCAGTTAAGATATCATCTAATTTACCATCGTAGTTATATCTTAATAATTCTTGAGCATCTACGAATGTATATCCAATATATGCAGCCATTAACTTAGATGTTAAATATTCACCACGGCTTACTAAATAGTCTTGGCTCATATTCTTATTTAATTCACCCTTTAATGAATCTAAATCAGCTTTAATATCATATGTAATTTTAAGTTCATCTCTTACACCAACAAAACGATTATATATCATATCCCAAATATCTTGATAAGGAACAGAATATTTTAAATGGGCGTGTAGAATATATAATAAGTCAGTAATTTTTGTGTCTTCTTTATCTCTTTTACCAAGTGCACTACATACAACAATTTTTCTTTGAGGATCAGATAAAACAATATTCTTTACCTTTTCAAATTGTTGAGCACATGATAGAGAACTACCACCGAATTTAACAACCTTTAACATTTTTATCCCTCGTAGCCAACAAGCTTCATAGCAATTTGTACAGCGTTTGTAGCAGCACCTTTTCTAACTTGGTCACCACAACACCATAAAGTAATACCTTTTTCGTTACATAAATCTTTTCTAATTCTACCAACGTAAACTAAATCTTGATCACTAGTTACGATTGGCATAGGGTATTCCTTGTTTTCAGGATTATCATATAATACAACACCCTTAGCATTAGAAATAGCATTTCTTACTTGATCTAATTCTAACTTGTCTTCAGTTACAACTGTAACAGAAATTGAGTGAGAACGAACAACTGGTACTCTTACACAAGTACAAGTTACATTTAATTCAGGTAAATGTAAAATCTTTCTACCTTCATTTTGCATCTTCATTTCTTCTGTTGTATAACCATTATCTAAAAATGATCCGATATGAGGTAATACATTTTCAGCAATTTGATATGTGAATACATTTGATTCGATTGGCTTACCATCAATTAATGCCTTTTCTTGGTCACGTAATTCAACTGGACCTTGAGCACCAGCACCACTTGTAGCTTGGTAAGTTGAAGCGTTCATTGCAACAATCTTAGAAAGACCATTAATTGCATTTACAGCAACTAAAGTAATGATTGTTGAACAGTTAGGGTTAGAAATAACACCCTTGTTTTTGAATACATCATCACCATTAATCTCAGGTACAACAAGAGGAATTTCAGGATCCATTCTAAATGCACTTGAGTTATCGATAAATACTGCACCAGCTTTTACAATATCATCCTTAAATTCTTTTGCAATAGCATTAGATGCTGCACCTAATACGATATCTAAACCTTCAAATGCTTCATGACAAGCAAGTTGAATAGTTATTTGTTTACCATTATATTCAATTTGTTTACCAGCACTTCTTTCAGATGCAAGTAATCTTAATTCATTGATTGGGAATTTCTTTTCATTTAAAACTTTAAGCATTTCGCGTCCTACTGCACCAGTTGCACCTAGGATACCAACATTATAACTTTTCATAAATAATCTCCTACCTTCTATAAAAAATACAATAAAAATTATATTATAAATAAAAACAAAAATCAACCTTTATTCGCACTTTTTTTACGCGTATTGATTACACTTGTATTTCTAGCACGAACACTAGGCTGATTATGTTTAAATATTAGTTATTTTGATTATTTCTTGCCAAATAATACGTCTTCCATATCGTAAGAACCTGCTTTTTGGTCCTTTAACCATAAAGCCGCCTTAATTGCACCATTGGCAAAAATTTTCTTTGAATAAGCACTGTGTTTTAGTGTCACAACTTCATCAACACCACAATACATTACTTCATGTTCACCAACGATTGTACCACCACGAACTGCTGATACACCAATTTCTTTCTTTTGTCTTGGACAATAACCATTTCTACCATATTTTGCATCATATCCAGTTGCATCCATACAGCTCTTTAATAACATTTTAGCTGTACCTGATGGAGCATCTATCTTCTTGTTATGATGTGCTTCAATGATTTCAATATCATATCCTTCAAGTAAACGAGTTGCTTCTCTTACTAATTTATTTAATACTATAACACCTAAAGAGAAATTGCCACTTCTTAAAACTGGAACAATCTTAGCTAAATCATTGATTTTCTTTAATTGTTCATCACTGTAACCTGTAGTTGCAAATACAACAGGTGTTCTAGTCTTTTTAGAATATTCATAAATCATATCTAAATTATTTGGATTAGAAAAATCAATAATTACATCTAAATCCATATTTACATTATCAAAATTTTTAATTTCACATTCTGGGGCAACTGTTAAAGCTAAATCTTCACCTAACATTTCGCATAAGATTTTGCCCATTGCACCATAACCAACAACGCAAGCCTTCATTAGAATATTTTTCCTTTCATTTTATCGATTTCAGCACATAAAACTTTTGCTTTTTCTTTATCCATTACATCAAGAGGTGCTCTATATTCACCTACATTAAATCCCATATAATTCATTGCTTCTTTAACAGGGATTGGATTTACTTCTAAGAATAAATCATTGATTAGTGGTAATAATTCAAGTTGAAGTTTAGCTGCTTCATCATATTTATTTTCAAAACATAAATCACAAATCTTTTCAGTTTGTTCAGGTGCTATGTTTGCAACTACACTAATTACACCTTCTGCACCTATACTCATCATTGGAACGATGATATCATCGTTACCAGAGAACATATGGAAATCTGGTCCTAATAATCTTGCAACTTTAGATGAATAACTAATGTTTCCTGATGCTTCTTTGATGCCATAAATATTTGGATGTTTAGATAATTTTTCTAAAGCTGTAATTGACATAGACATACCTGTTCTTCCTGGAACATTATACATAATTACAGGGCAAAGTGATGCATTTGCTACAGCTTCAAAGTGCTTAATTAAGCCTGTTTCATTTGTCTTGTTATAATATGGAGTAATAACTAATACATAGTCTGCTCCTAATTCTGAATAAATTTTTGAAGATCTAACTGCCTTTTCTGTTTCGTTTGAACCAGAACCAACAATTAATGGAATCTTATGATTTACTCTTTTTACGGAGAATTTAACAATTTTTTCTTCTTCTTCAAAAGATAATGTAGATGCTTCACCTGTAGTACCTAAAATAACGATACCACCTGAATGATGATTTACATGGAAATCCAATAATTCTCCTAATTTGTCAAAATTGACACTGCCATCTGGATTAAATGGTGTTACTAATGCTACAATACTTCCTTTTAACATATTCTTTCTCCTTTTATATTTCTCTTTCAATTAGTTCTTCTAATGTTTGTCTTCTTACAACTAATTTAGATTTACCATCTTTAACAAATACAATTGCTGGATATAAAGCTTTATTATAATTAGATGCCATACTATATCCATACGCACCTGTTGTATAAGTGATTAATAAATCACCCATCTTAGCTTCTGGAAGTGGATAATTTTCAATAATTAAATCTCCAGATTCACAACATTTACCAGCGATTGTAACTATGTGGTCTTTTTTAGCATTTTCTTTTCCAACAATATCACAATCATATTTTGCTTGATATAATGCTGGTCTAATATTATCAGTCATACCGCCATCAATAAAATAATATTCTTTATTTGGTGTCTTTTTAGTATAACCAATTGTATATAATGTATAGCCTGCTTCTGCAACTATACTTCTTCCTGGTTCAATAGATAATTTTTTGATTTTAATATTTTGTTTTGAAAGTTCAGCCTCAACTGTATTAATAAGTGTCTTTGATACTATATCAAATGGGATTGGCTTATCATCATCTGTATAATGAACTCCATATCCACCACCTAAATTGATTTGTAATTCTTCATCAAAATCTTTTAGATAAGAAACTATTTTACTAGCTGCTGCACTAAAAGCATTTAAATCAAAAATTTGTGAACCGATGTGTGAGTGAAAACCAATGAATTTAACATTCTTTGATTTTTTAATTAATTCCATGATTTTTTTATAATCATCTGAACCATACAAAACACCGAATTTTGAATCAACGTGAGCTGTAATTATAAATTTATGAGTGTGGGCATCTACACCTACATTCATTCTAAACATTACATTTACAACCTTTTTTAATTCTTTTGATATCACTTCAATTTGTTCTAATTCCATTAGGTTATCACATACGATAACACCAATGTTATTTTCAATTGCGTAAACTAAATCATCATATGATTTATTATTTCCGTGGAAATAAATATTAGATGGATTAAAACCTACACTAAGCGCTGTATATATTTCTGCCTTAGATACACAATCTAAAGACATACCTTCTTTTTTGCATAATCTAATAATCTCTTTAATATTTAAAGCCTTAGATGCGAATAATACTTCTGTTTCAAATTTGTCTGACTTGAAATATTTTAAGTATCCTTCCATATTTTTAATCAAATGATTTTCATCATAAATATATAATGGAGTACCATATTGTTCTTTCAAATCTTTTACATCAACGCCACTAATTTTCATTTTATCCCTCCTAAAAAAAATAAATGAGAGTAGGACACTCTCATTTGTGTAATCATTAATTAAATAATTATTTTTTAGCGCCTCTACATAAGTAGGAGTGATATAAGTATTTCTTATATCCCCATAGATAAAATATGCCTAATTTATCTATTCGGCAGTGGTTACCTTTTTAAGATTTCACAGGATGCCTCCTCTATCTTATACTCATTTACACTGCTACCTCTAATATTAATTTACTGTTTTATAATAACACATTTTTATAAATATGTAAACCTATTACCAATATTTCTCGTTTTTTAAGCTTCTTGTCATCAATTTATGCAAAGCTTCTTTTACTGTCAATTTACCAGCTACAAGTTCATGAGCTGTACAAATAATTGGTAATTCCAAATTATTTTTAACTGCAATTTCATAACCTGCTTCAATTGCACGAATTCCTTCAACAGTTTGAACAGATGAACCTAATGCTTCTTCAATAGACATACCTTGACCTATTTTAAGACCACATTGAAAATTACGTGAATTCATACTTGATGCAGTAACGATTAAATCACCGATACCAGATAGACCATAAGCTGTTTCCATCTCACCACCTAAGGTAACAACGATAGCAACTATTTCTTTTATACCACGTGTGATTAACATAGCACGAGCATTTTCACCTAAGCCTAAACCTGATGATATACCAGATACGATGGCGATTGCATTTTTTAGTGCTCCACCACATTCAACACCAATAACATCACTTGATGTATATACTCTTAAATATTTTTCATTTGAGAATAAATTTTGTACCTTAGTTGCTAAATCATTTGATTTAGATGCAGCAACAAGAGATGTGATTTTTCTTAAAATCATCTCTTCTGCATGTGAAGGACCACTCAATACTACATAGCCTTCTAGATAATTTTGTGGAATAACTTCATCAACTATTTCAGAAACTCTTTTTGAAGTATTTGGTTCAATACCTTTACTTACATTTATAAATATTTTTTTATCATTTACAAGAGTTGCAATTTCAGTTAAAACATTTCTCATTGCCTTAGTTGGAACACAAAGTACTAAAACATTTGAAAAATTAACTGCCATTTTCAAATCTAATGTTGCCTTTATTGATGAAGGAATCTCCTTATCAAAAAAAGGATGTAAATGTAAATTATTAATTTTGTCTACAAAATTAGGATTTATATCTCTAATTAAAACATCATTACCATTATCAGCTAATGCCTGTGCTAAGGTTGTACCCCAAGCTCCTCCACCAATAACAGAAACATTCATAATAACTAATCCCTCTTTCTTAATTCAATCTTTATAGGAGTTGCATAAAAATCAAAATTCTTTCTAATTTGATTTTCTAAATATCTATAATATGAGAAGTGTAAATATTTAGGTTCATTTACAAATATTGCAAAAGTCGGAGGTGTAACACCAACTTGAGATGCATAATAAACCTTCAATATGCCACCATTAAATTCAGATGGTGGAAACATTAATACAGCTTCACTAACTACATCATTTAATGTAGAAGTTTGAATTCTTCTATAGTAAGCCTCATAAGCTTGATCTATTGCTGGGAATAATGTTTGAACTCTTTTATTTTCTTTTGCACTTAAAAATACTATAGGTGCATAATCTAAATATTTATATGTAGCTCTTATATCATCTTCCCATTTTTTCATTGTCTTTGAATCTTTATCAACTAAATCCCATTTATTGACAACGATAATACAAGGTCTGTTGTATTCTTCAATAAATTGACCTACGTGTGTATCTTGTTCTAAAATACCTGTTTCGGCATCTAAAACTAATAATACAACATCAGCTCTACCAATAGAATCAATAGATCTAATAGATGCATATTTTTCTACATTTTCATATATCTTACCACGCTTTTTTAAACCAGCTGTATCAATAACTAAATATTCTTTACCATATGCTTTAAAGCGTGAATCAATAGAATCACGTGTAGTACCAGCTATAGGTGATACGATATCTCTGTTTTCATTTAATAAAGCATTTGTTAAAGATGATTTACCGACATTTGGTCTTCCGATGATTGCAAATTTAATTGCGTTATCTTCTAAAACTAAATTAGCTTGTGGGAATTTTTCAATAATCTTATCTAAAAGATTACCAACTCCTACACCATGACTTGATGAAACTGGAATTGGTTCATCAAAGCCTAGTGAATAAAATTCATAAATATTATCTTTAAATTTTTGATCATCAACCTTATTTACTGCAAGTAAAACAGGCTTTTTAGTCTTATATAAAGTCTTTGCGATAAAAGTATCATCTTCTGTTACGCCACTTCTACAATCAACTACGAAAACTATTACGTCAGCTTCTTCCATTGCGATTTCAGCTTGTGCTTTAATTTCCGTTAAAAAGGGAGCATCACCAAGCTCAATGCCCCCTGTATCAATCAAGAAAAATTCTTTTGAAAGCCATGATGCCTTAGAATAAATTCTATCTCTTGTGACACCTGGTTGATCGTCAGTAATGGATAAACGTTCACCAATGATACGATTGAATAATGTTGATTTACCAACATTTGGTCTACCAACAATTGCTACCTTTGGTAACATGGTTATCACCACCTATTATTTAAATTATTTTAAGATGTCTTTAAATTGGTCACCAATTGTAGACTCTTCTTTGTTATCTTCTTTTAAAATCTTATCGATATTTTCTTGTTCTTTTTGTTTCTTTACTTTTAAAATTGATAATTTTAATACCCATCTTTTTGGATTGATAGCAAGTACATTACAAGTTACCTTATCACCAACTTGATATGCTGTAGTGATATCTTCCTTATTTTCTACTGCTTCACTTAGTGGTACAAAACCATCAACACCTAATACATTAACTACAAGACCCTTTTCATTGATTTCAGAAATTGTAGCTTCAGTGTTGTCACCATTTTTTAAATCGATTCTATCCCAAGGATTGTCGATTAATGGTTTACGAGATAAAGAAATCTTTTCTTTCTTTTCATCGATTGCGATTATTGATACTTCAACTTCATCACCAATCTTTAATGTATTAGCTAAATTGTCATTTGGATTATATGAATATTCGCTTTTGTGTAATAAGCCTTTAACATCTTCTGCAAGTTCTAATAATAAACCAAATTCTAATTTATTAGTTAATTTACCTTTAACAGTATCAGATACCTTGTGATCTTTTACATATAATTCAAATGGAGATAATGTTAAAGCCTTATGAGATAAATCAAGCTTATCATTTTCTTTTTTGATAACTTTAACTTCAAGCTTTTCTCCAGTCTTTAATACTTCTTCTAATTTAACAAATTTATGTGAATATTCATTTGCCTTCATTAAACCTGTAGTATATTCAAATTTAATGATTGCACCATAATTTTGAACCTTAATAACTTCACCAGTTAATACATCACCTACATTGATCTTAGCCATTTCAGCGCTTCTGTTTTTGTAATATTCCATATCTAATACAGCACGTTGAGAAACTTTAACGTTAATTCTTTTGCCACCATCATTAACATCTGTTACAACTACATCGATATTTGAACCTGTTTCTGGCTTAGCTGCTAAAGCCTTAGGTAAGAAGCATTTGATACCTTTATATTCAACTTCATAACCCTTTTCAAATTCTTTTACAACTTTAACGTTTATTGGATTACCATTTTCTTTTATTTCTTTTAATTCATTGACAACTTCGTCATTAATCTTATCAAGACAAGAAAGTAAAATCAATGTTGATTCATGGTTGCCCTCTTTAGAATTTTTAGTAACTTTAGCTTTAATTGTATCGCCGACTTTAAGGTCAGTTTCTTTAAAGCTTTGGATATTTTTATCCTTAGTATAATAGTTCAAATAGATTTGAGCTTCTGTGTTTTGCTGAATATCAACATAAGCTACCTTATCCTTTATTTGTACTACTACACCTTCTACTTCATCTCCGGGTCTAACTTCTTTAAAACCCATTTCATCTAATAATTCTTGCATAATTTTACCCTCTCATTTTTTCATTTATTAAATAAATTATTTTATTAACAACTTCATCTATTGTCATATCTGACGTATCTAATAATATTGCGTCATCAGCTTTTTTAAGTGGTGATATTTGGCGATGTGAATCCTTGTAATCACGAGCCTTAATCTCTTCTAATATGACATCATAATCTGCTTCTATTCCCATTTCTTTATTTTGAAGACATCTTCTTTTAGCTCTACATTCTGCAGATGCTGTCAAAAATATTTTTAAATCAGCAAATGGCAATACTACAGTTCCTATATCTCTACCATCCATAAGAACTAACCCTTTGGCAGATGCTCTTTGGAAATCGACCATCTTTTCTCTAACTGTTTTAAATTTAGAAACAGTTGATACATTGTTTGTCACTTCTTTTTCTCTTATTTCTTTTGAGACATCTTTGCCATTTAAATAAGTCTTACCGAGTTTATTTATTATCTTTATATTATCAACAAATTTATAATTGCTTTCATCATTTAAATCTATATTTAATCTTAAAGCTTCAAGCGTTACTGCACGATACATTGCTCCTGTATCGATATGAGTAAAGCCTAGCTTGTTTGCGATTATTGATGAAATTGATGATTTTCCAGAACCTGCCGGACCATCAATTGCTACAACAAAACTATCCAATACTATCAATCCTTTATACTACATTTTAATATTATAAATATTAATTCAATCCATTTATTATTTTAACATAATTCTAAAATAATTACAAACTATATAATTTCTTAATTTCATGTGGTTTTAAAGGTCTATAGCTACCTACAGATAATCCTATACAATCAATTCCTGCAAAAGAAATTCTTTTCAACTTCTTTATAGGATGACCCAATTCTTCAAAAATCTTTTTAATTGTCTTTAATTTACTGTCAAAAACCTTAAAATTAATAAGACAAGAATTATTCTTTTTATCAATATTTGAAACATCGATATTAGATAATTTATATTTTTTGTTATCTAATTCAATTCCCTTAATCAATCTCAATATTTCGTTTTGAGAAATAATACCATCGATTCTTGCTTGATATTCTTTTTCAAATTCTTTTTTAGATAAATTTAATTTATATGCTAAATTACCATCATTTGTTAAAATAACTGCACCTGATGTATCAGAATCCATCATACCAATAGAAAAGATTCTTGTCTCTTTATCTTCTATTGTAAGTAAATCCATTACGGTTCTACCATTTGATTTTTCATTTTCGTTTGCGATATAACCAAGTGGTTTATTAATAACATAATATACTAACAATTGACGAGAAATTGGCTTGCCATCAAATTCTATAATATCCTTCTTTGAAACCTTAAATCCTAATGTGTCAACAACTTTACCATTAACCTTAACTCGGCCCTCTAGTATCAATTCTTCACTTTTTCTTCTTGAGGCTATACCAGCTTGGGCTAACACCTTTTGTAATCTTTCTTTATTATCATCCATGTTTAACACATCCAATCTTCGACTAGTCTAGTATATCATATTTAATTATAATATTCAAAGAATATTAAAATTATATAAATATATAATTAAAAAAATTACAATATTTTTTGTAATTGTAATTTTATAATAACTGAATTAAAATAAGAAAAGGAGGTCTATTTTATGTATAAAAAGAATGCATGGGAAAAATATAACGAAACTGATTTAAATAATTTATTTAAATTCAACGATGAATATATTGATTTCTTATCAAACAATAAAACTGAACGTGAAGTTACAATTGCTTCAATAAAATTACTTGAGGAAAAAGGTTTTAAAAACCTTGATAGTATTAAATCATTAAAGGCAGGAGACAAAGTATATGCCAATAACCGCGGCAAAAATGTATGCGCCTTTATAATTGGTAAAAAAGATATTTTAGACGGTATCAATGTCTTAGGTGCTCACATCGATTCACCAAGATTAGATATAAAACAAAATCCATTATACGAAGATAATGAATTTGTACTTTTAGATACTCACTACTACGGTGGTATCATAAAATATCAATGGGTTGCAAGAGCTCTTGCAATACACGGCGTTGTCGTACTTAAGGATGGCACTACTATCAAAGTAAACATTGGTGATAACGAAGGTGATCCAGTATTATGTATTTCTGATTTACTTCCTCATTTAGGAAAAGATAAATTAGAAAAGCGTGGTAATGTTACTGTTGAAGGTGAAGATTTAGATTTAACTATTGGTCATATGAAGACTAAAGATAAATCAATCAAAGAAAATATTGTTTCTATATTAGAAAAAAAATATGGCTTTAATGAAGAAGATTTCGTATCTAGTGAGCTTGAAATTGTCCCTGAAGGTAAAGCTAGAAGCTTAGGTATCGATGAATCAATGATTTTAGGATATGGTCATGACGACAGAGTATGTGCTTATACTTCTTTAAGAGCTATATTAGATACTAATGAAGTTGATAAGACATCTTGTTGTATTTTAGTTGACAAGGAAGAAATTGGTTCTGTTGGGGCAACTGGTGCCCATTCTAGATGGTTTGAAAATACAATCGCTAGTGTAATAAGCAAAATTAAAGGTAATTATAATGATTTATATTTAAAAGAAACATTATCTAATTCTTACGTTTTATCAAGTGATGTTTCTGCAGGCTTTGATCCATTATATTCAAATGTTTTTGAAAAGAAAAATTCTTGTTTTTTAGGATATGGTTTAACATTTAACAAATATACAGGTGCTCGCGGCAAATCAGGCTGTAATGATGCTTCACCTGAATACATAGCTAAAATAAGAAAAATATTAGATGATAATAATGTAAATTACCAAACTGCTGAACTTGGCAAGGTAGATCAAGGTGGCGGTGGTACTATCGCTTATATATTAGCTAATTTAAATATGAATGTAATCGATGCAGGTGTACCAGTATTATCAATGCACGCACCTTGTGAGGTAGTTTCAAAGGCTGACGTTTATGAAGCTTATTTAGGATATAAAGCATTTATAAAAAATATTTAACAAAAATAAAAATCACATTTTTGAAATGTGATTTTTTTATTCTATTAATACTTTTTCAATATCTAAAGTATTTAAATAAAATAAGTTTAAATGCTTATAATATGTTACCTTTGTAACTTTTGAATACTTTAATGAATCAACATATACATCAGCCATAGTTGATGGGAAATTTAAAACATTAAAATTAGTGTAGCTTAGGGCATAAGTACCTAAAGTTTTTACTCCCTCTTCTAATTTAAAATTTGATAAATTTTCACACCCATAAAATGCACTTCCACCAATATTTTTTGCCTTTACACTAATATCATTTAATTTAATACAATATTGGAAAGCATTTTGAGCTATTAAATCAGTATGTGATAAATCAATAGTCTTTAATTTTTTACATTTATAAAAAGCTAATCTTTCAATGTAATAAATATTTTCAGGACATTCAAATTCTAATTCTTCTAAATATTTATTTTCATAGAAGGCTCTTACTCCTATTCCTACTACAGGTTTATTTTGATATGTTTCTTTAACCTTATATTTTTTACTATTCCCGAAACATTTATCAACAACATATCCATCATATTCAGATACATACCTATATTTAAGTCTTGGCTTACATTCATAATATGTAACCATAAATAAAGTTAAAATAGTTATTAAGATTATTGGTATTATAAATTTAAGCTTTGATTTCATTTCATTAAGTCCTTCATATCTTTAGGCATACTAGCAGTTAGAGTCATTTTTTCATTATAGACAGGATGAATAAATGTTACACTGTTACTATGTAACGCAACTCTATTTATAAATGTCATATCTCCATCGTACAATTCATCACCTAATAATGGGTGATTAATTTTATTCATATGGACCCTTATTTGATGAGTCCTTCCGGTTTCTAAGAACACTCTTACACTAGTATAATCTTTATATTCTTTAATCACTTCATAAAAAGTTCTCGCTTCTTTACCAGTTGAGGATATTCTCATTTTGTTTTCATGTCTATCTCTTCCGATTTTAAAATCAATTGTTCCCTTTTTATTTTTAAATTTATTTGATACTAAACAAATATATTCTCGTTTAATATCATGGGTAGAAATATAATGATTAAAATAAGCGTGAGTTAATATGTCCTTACAAAAAATAATTAAACCACTAGTTTCAATATCTAGTCTATGGGCAAATCTAATATTTAAAGATATTCCATTTTCATAATAATATTTACTAACTAAATTACATAATGAATTATCTTTATTCTTTTCGTCATGAATTAATATATTTGGCTTTTTATTTATAACTAACAAATAATCATCTTCATAAATTATATCAATATTACCATGTAAGGCACATACATAATCTAATTGTTCTTCAATATTTATAGATAATGTATCTCCTTCATTCATAATATCATTTTCTTTAACTTTATGATTATTAAGTAATATATTATTTTCTAAAAACAAAGTATAAATTTTAGATTTTGATAAATAAAAGCTCTCTAAATAATCTCTGACACTAATCTTTTTATAAATTGGATAATTAATTAACATCTTCGATATACTTTGTCTCAATTAATCCAATAAAGCCATTCTTTTTTACAATACTATATGGATTAGCTCTTCTTATTACAGATATATAATCACCCTTTTTGACACTTAAGAATTGGTTAGATGCATCATAACAGCACATCTTACCTGTCTTTTGATCTTTATAAACAAATGTTCTATCGACCCACATAGTTAAGCCTGTATTAGTATGTTTAACAAAATAATAGTCTAAGTCCTTAGCTAATATTTCTATTTCATTATCACCGTAAGTTATATTAATTTGAACATCAGGTGTGTTATATTCCTTATCGCATTTCATTGTATATTTTTCATAATGATCATAATACTTGTATGTAAATCTCATTGATTTAAGTGATTCAAGAATTAAAAAATTTATTTGTCCACCCTTAACGACATGGTTTCCACCATCTATAGATATTATTTTCTTTCTCAAATCAAATATAGGATTTACACAAGAAACATCTGGTCTATAATTTCTTGTAGGATAATGACCAACTATAGTTAATTTGTCACAGCCTCTAGATTTATTTTGGAAATTATCATATTTCAATACACTCATAGAGTATTCAGGTATATTATAAATACTATCAAGACCT
This sequence comes from Acholeplasmatales bacterium, assembly GCA_024695025.1. Classification (GTDB taxonomy): domain Bacteria; phylum Bacillota_I; class Bacilli_A; order Acholeplasmatales; family Anaeroplasmataceae; genus Anaeroplasma. Next base: position 10,012 of record JAILIY010000023.1, on the reverse strand, counting down.
GCATGAACTAATATAATTGAATCATTAATAGTGATAATATCATCTAATTCATCCATAAAATCATATAAATCTTTATATTTTTCTTGGATAATATCTACAAATTTAATGACATCATCTTCTGTTTCGACTTTCATATTTAATTCATCAGCCATATCATTTAAAATAGATATTTCTTTTCTATGCATATACCATAAAACTTTAGATGCTTGATCTTTTGGTAAAACAAATCTTAATACCTCATCACAGTTTCCTGCCATAGGATATACATTAGGATGAGAGTGACTCAATTCCATAACGTATCTTGCTATATCTAAATTAGTACCCTTGTCACCTTTTTCATAAATATCACCTATGATAAATAAATAATCGTCATCTGAAAAATTTAAATCGAGAAGGCCTTGTTTCATGGTTTCTAAATCACCATGAATATCACTAATAAAAATCATTCTTTTATTAATATCAAGAGTTAATCTATTAATTTTAGTTTTCTTTCTTAATTCTCTCATGATCCTCCCTCTCCTTCTTTGAAAATTCGCAGCCACAATAATTTTGTCTATATAGACAATATTCTTCACTCATTTTAATTGAATCCTTATAACCATTTTCTTTTTTGAAATTAGAATACAAATATTTAATTCCATATTCTTTTTCAAGGTTATAACCTATCTCATTGATCCAATCAGAATTTTTATAAGGCGATAAAGATAAAGTTGTAGTAAAATATTCAAATCCTAATTTTTTACCAATCTCAACTGTTTTCTTCATTCGAAGCATATAACAATTATAACACCTTTTTGTCCTTTCACCAAGGTGTTCAATTCCTTTAACAACATCTAAAAAATCATCGTGATTATATCCATCATCTATTTCTTTAACATTAATGTCAAAATCTTTAAGAAATCTTTTCATTTCATTTAATCTCTTCTCATATTCTTCATATGGATAAATATTATCATTTGAATAAAATACTGTAATATCAAAATATTTTCTTAAAACTAATAGACAATGAGTTGAGCATGGGGCGCAGCAAGCATGTAACAAAAGTTTTGGCTTATAATCAAGATTATGTATGAAATTTATAAAATCATTATAGTTATCTATCATAATTACACCCCATTTCAAACTAATTATATTATATAATATAATATAAATAAATAAAATATTGGATTTTCAATTTTAAAAGTGTTATAATATTAGATAATAGGAAGAGTTTTCAAAAAAAGCAAAAGGAAAAGGGGGGTTAATTACAATTGTTTTCTGTTGGGGATGTAGTAATGTATACGACTTACGGAATTTGTAAGGTTGCAGATATTACAGAACAAAATGATAAGAAATTCTATTTACTTATTCCACTAGCTGAAGCCAAAACCAGATTATCATTACCAATTGATAATCCAATTACTCAACTTAGAGTTCATGAATTATTACCAAAAGATACGATTATTGAACTTCTTAATGAGATTCCTTTTATGGAACCATATTGGATTGATAAAGATAATGATAGAAAAAATCATTTTTCAGAAGTTATTAAATCTGGTGACAGACGTGAAACTATAAAAGTAATTAAAAGTATTCGTCAACATATTGAAGATATTAAAGATAAAGGACGTAAACTTCACGCAACTGACAAGACAGCTATGCGCGACGCTGAAAAACTTCTTCTTGATGAATTCTCATATGTACTTGATGTCGATAGACAACAAATGGAAATAATGTTAAATACTGAATTAGAAAAATAACCTAATTATCTGTTATGGACAATTAGGTTATTTTTTTATATTGTTTTATTAAATTCACTTAATGTAGAAATCATAAAAAAATCATCTTTATTTATTTCTTTATTCTTTCTATTTAGCATATGATCAGTTATTAAAATCTTTTCAAAACCATCTGGCAAATCACAAAAATCATCATCTAAATCATTGCCAACCATATAACAATCTTCTGGCTTTAAATTTAATTTATCTAAAATTTCTAGATAATATTCTTTTTTAGGCTTAGAATATGATGAATTAGAATAATTAGTAATAAATTCAAAATCACTAGGCTCAAGTCCTGCCCAACGAAGGCGTGAAACTATTGCCTCATAAGGGAAAAGTGGCGCAGTTGCCAATACTAATCTCTTATTCTTCTTCTTTAATTTATCTATTATTTCTCTTGGATTTTTAGTTTTTTCTACAACATAATTTAACTTTAAATAAGGGCCATTATAAAAATTATTAAATGTTTCATATACTTTATTTACATCATATTTTTCTGACATAGACTTATAGAATAATTCTTCATTAGTCATTTTACCATCGTTTTTTAAAATGAGATAAACGGCCTTATTAAAGTCATTCATAAATTCTTCAACATTATAATTTTCTTTTGATAAATGTTTTTTTATCGCATCGAAATAGACATAGATAAACTTATCTTGGTCCATCTCAAGTAATGTTGAATCCATATCAAAAAAATAACAACTTCTCATAATTACTCCTCATTAACTAAATACTGCTTAATTTCACATACATATAATGTATGATAATCTTCATTTTTATAAAAATCATCTTTAATATAATCAGGTAACTTATCCTTTGTAATATCTAAAGAAAATAATTTTTTACATTTTAAAACATAATCTGATTCACAAACATAATATCCATTATAATCTAGATCGAATGTTTTATGTAGACCTGTTTCTTTAAATTTATCTACATCTTTACCTGATTTACTTCCAAATACTGCCAAAGCTTTTTTATATTTATCAGATAAAAATGATAGAGTAACTGAATCACTTTTATCAATAAATTTCTTAGTATGTCTTGATTCTCTAACAAATACAAAGCATACAGGCTTATCCCATAAATAGCCAATTCCGCCCCAAGATACAGTCATTGAGTTAGAACCAATAAATTTATCGCCACATGTTAAGATAGCCCAATTATTGTTGATTTCATTAAAAAAGCCGTTGTATGAATTAATATCTTTTTTTAACATATTAAATCCTCCTAAACAAATATTAAAATAGCAGCTAATAAATTGTTGGCAACGTGAGCACTTATAGATGTATAAATATTTTGTTTACTCATATCATAAATTACACAGAATAAAGATGCACTAACAAAATATGGAATTGCCATCAATACCCAATCACCAAAATTAGATATGTCACTAGAAACCATATGAATTAATGTAAATGTTGAAATTGAAATGACGTATGGCACAACCTTGTGGAATTTCTTAGTTAATTCAAATACTGCTTTTCTGAATACTAATTCTTCACAGATTGGGGCAAAAATTACAGTCGCAATAATCATTGCAAACTTACCATCACTTTCAATTAATCTTTCGACTAAAGCTTGGTTTTCAGAATCACCGACGAATTTACCAACTATTGTTGATACTAATATGGTAGTCAATAAAAATACAGCGATTGAAACAATTATATAAATTATATAAAATAGATATTTTTCTTTAGTCTTTTCAAAATCTTCTTTCAAAAAGCTTCTCATAAAAATTATACAAACAATAAATAACAATAAATATGTAAATCCTTGTCCTATTGCATAAGTTGTATAAAATACATCATATTCTTTTGTTCCTTTAATAAGTGTTGATTCATCAGTTACTGCTTTAAGCATAAATTCATTATCTAAATCATTTATATTAGATGCTAAAAATACACTAATATAAATTATGATTGCACCAACGAAAAGCATAATTGCTGCATAGAATATAAGTGTCAAATAAATATTAAGTTTTCTGTTCTTATTTTGTTTGTTATCAATATTATTTTCCATAAAAAAACCTCAAAACTATTATATATTAAAACGACAAAAAGAAAAAGTCCTAAACGGACTTTTTACATTTTTTAGAAGAATGTTCCCTTTGCTTGTTCCTTAATAGTTTTAGTTGTAGAGAAAGGAATACGAGTTGTGTAGCCTGCTTTTGCAGCAACTATCATCTTTGTAGGCCATTGTTGAATTGCAGTGTTCCATGTTTGAACAGTATCGTTATATTGTTCACGAGCAGCTGTAATTTCTTTTTGTAAATAAGAGTTTTGTTGAATTGCATCTCTTATTTCGCCATGGCTTTGTAAATCTGGATATGCTTCCATTTGTAAATTTAAACGAGCATTTAAATTTTCAATATTAGAGCCCATTTGATTACGATCATTATCGCTTGAAATTCTACCACTTCTAGCTTCTGCGATTGCAGTGAATGTTTCTTTGTCTAATTCAACAGCTTTATTAACTAATTGAGCTAAATTTTGTAAAATAATTACTCTTTGTTCAAGATAATTATCTACTTGAGAAGCGTCGTGTTGAATTTTTTGTTCAAGTGATCTTAAATAAGCAGCAGCCTTAACCTTCATAATTAAGAAAATTAAACCCGGGAAAATAAATAATACCCATAAAATTACTTGGAATATTGTAGAACCAACACCTACTTGAACAGGTATTTGTTTTGCAATAACATTAATTTCTCTACCTTCGTCACGTACTGGACCAGTTTCTTCATCTAACATATTTGCCATTTTTATTATCTCCTTTTTCTTTTGTTTTATATTTCTAAATAGATTTAATCTATTTTAGACTAAAAATCATCAAACTCTTCATCATCTTCATCATATAATGCTACTTCATCAAATTCATCGTCATCATAATCTATATTTTTATTATAATCTTCGTCATCAACTGAGTCAACATCATCCTCGCTGACTTCAGTAACTTCTCCTTCAACTTCTTCAGGATTAATATTATCATCTGTTGATTGAAGATATTCTTCAATTCCATCTAATTGACTATCAATTGATCTTAACATTTCTTCTAATGTTTGTACAGATGATGTACCTTCTTTTAATACTGAATTAAATGATGCGATACTTTCATCAGTTGCATCTGAAAGTAATAATGAACCGAAAACACAGTGCATAAATCTACAATTCTTTTTACCTTTAATTATATTATTTAAAGATTCTTTAAAGCTATTAGAATTAGCTTTTACATTAAATTGATAACTAGATGCTTCAGCTTTTGATACTAGCATTTCATTTTCTTGTTCAACAGGGAAATATTCAACCCAATAAACTGGAATAGTATGCATATGTCCATCTCCACCCATTTTATGGAAATAAGTAACTCTTCTTTCACCTCTGTATGAATAGGCGGTTACTTTTACTCTATCAGAATCCCCGATAGTATTTATTCTTTCTGTCTTAAATATATTTCCTGTAATAGATTCTTCATGCTTTAAAGCATTAGGATCAAATGAATTTGCCATTTGTTCATATTCAAAATTAGAAAAATTGGCATCTATTTTCTCATTATATATGTATTCTTTAGATTTATGTTGTTGATACAAAGGCACACACATAAGTGGTGCTAGTTCAAAATAAAATGATTCAAAGTATTTACAGTTATAATCAATAAAGAATTTTTTACATTCTTCCCAATTATAATTAATGAACATAGATGGATTACAACTATAATTGAAATTTTCACCATGGTTTGTTCTAATAAAATTTAAATAATTTTTTTTATAAATTGTAAAGTCATCACCATATGGTTGTCCATGTCTAATTAGATTAATCATATTCTTTTGAGCAAGTGGTGTGAATAATAATCTATATTCTATTTCATTATCTCTGTTTGTTCCACCAAATAACGCTTCAAATTCTTCATTACCAAATTGAGTATAATGTTCTCCATTCATTACAGCTTTTTCAGCTTTCTTTTCCAATTCTTTAGATCTTTTTTTAACAAATCTATTAACTTCTTTATCTGACTTACCAGTCATTCCAGAAGGTCCTCTTGAAAAAGTTAAATTAGGGGCTGCATCATTTCCATATACTAAATATGAATCATAAAAATATCTTGGTGCAGGCGCTACAACGTTAGCTGTTAGTGTTTGAGTGTGATGTACTGTACGAGTTCCATCTTTTGTTCTGTAGGTTGTAGTCCAGTGAATTGTAATTGAACCAACCCAAGTTTTATTATATATTTCTGTGCAATAGTCTTTACATAATAAGAATGGATTACCTAATATAGAACCTGATTGAATAAATACAGTTGATGAATCAGGATCATTTGTATTAAATCCATATTTATTAGCCAAATAATCAGCCTTTTTTGCATCAAAATATTGATCCATTTCAATAATTGGAACAGTCTTTTCAATTAAATGACAGGGTATATTCCAATCAAATAACGCATTTAAGGCAGCCATTTGTTCATATGCTTGTTTAATTAAAGATTCTTTCTCATCTTTAAATTTATTTAAAAGATTACTTAATATAGATAATCTACCTTTAAAAAATTTAAAGTGAATTACAATAGTAAAAATTATCCAAGCAACTGTAAAAATTATAAGTATTATTGGAATATAAATTTTATTTTCCCAATAATAAACGCCTAATAAAAAACAAACAAAAGTTAAAATAAAACACATTATTATTAAAATTTTTCTTATAGTTATTAATTTATCTTTTGATTTTTCGCTTTTATTAATCTCTACATTATCTTTTTCAATTTTAGAACATGTAAGCTTATTTTCTTCTATATTAACATTACTTTTCTTTGTTAATTCATCAAATAAATCTATAGTATTTTTCTTAAATTCTTCTTTATAACGCTTTTGATAAGCGTCATTCGGTTCTAACATTCCATCGTCCATATTAGAAGTCATTAAATCACTTCCCTATAAATAATTTTATCATATGGTAAAATCCCATTCAATTACTTAGAATTAAATTAATTGTTACCTAATTAATTATCAATAATTACTTCTCATGTAATCATCATTTACGTTTTGATCTGATAATACTTTTCCTGCTGCATATGTATTAAAGAAAGTAAGAGATAAAAATCCCATACCAACTAAGGTTTCAAACATAATTACTTTTCTATATTTTAACGCTTTATATGTAGCATATAAATTAATTATTTGAATTATTATAAACCCTAAGAAAAACAATTCTAAGGCAGTTATTAATGAAATGCTTATTGTCAAATCATAATTTTCGTAAAATTCAGTTGTTTCTTCTATTTTAGCATTATCAAAATTATTATCCACAGCTATATAAATCATAAAACATATAGAACCAATTATATAAATGACAGATAATATGCAAGATAAATAGAATTTAACATATTCTTTTTTTCTTATTCCAACTTCTACTACTGTACTTCCTTTTTCTCTTGTAAAAAGTTTAGTGTTCTTATTTTGAGAACGGTCAGTAGCCAATAAAACGAAGAATAATATCGCTGTTGGTACGGCAGCTAAATAATTATGAATAAACAAATAAAATATAGTGCATGGTATAAATAAAAAATATTTCCTTTGATACGCAAATAAGCCTAAAAATAAAATTAAAACATTCGCAGCTGATGTAACAAAATATAATTTCCTAATCATATAAATATGATTGTGTATATATGGGAAATATCCTTTTATTCCTAAAACAAAATAAATAACGACAGAACCAAGTCCCATAAGTGTAGAAATTATAAACAAATATATACTATTCCTTTTTTTTACATAGTTATCTGGTTGTAATAACATATTTTTCTCCCTACTACCTAAAAATTGTTTTTTATTCCAGTACAATTATACTATATTTTATTCATAAATAAAAATAATAAATAGTTCCTATTTTTTACTTATTATAAAAACAACAAGTCTCATTTGAGACTTGTTTATTGTTAATATAAATCAAATTTTATTCTTCATCATCGTCTACTAAATCTAAATCTACTTCTTCTTTAACTTCTTCTACACTCTCAATTTGATCTTCTTTGATTTCTTTTGCATCACCTTGAATTTCAACTAAAGCATCATCGCCTTCTTTTTGTAAACTAGTTTCTGTTTCTTTTAGTTCTTCATCTAAAATCTTATTTAAATCTAGTTTACTATTAACTTCAAAGGCATTGAAATCTAAATTAGTATTATATGTAGAAATATCAGAAGTTGAAAGTGATGATAATGCAACTAAAGAGAAAATACTTCTTTCATATTTGTACGCATTACCTTTTGCGATATTTCTAATGGCTGATGCAAATTTTTCACTATGAGATTTAACAGTATATTCTTGTCTTGAAATATCTGTTTTAGATAACAATAATTCTGTATCATTTGCAACTGGGAAGTATTCAATCCAATAAACAGGAATTGTATGGATACGACCATCGCCACCAAGCTTATTGACATATGTAACTCTCTTTTCACCTCTAAATGAATAAGCATGAATCTTAACTTTATCAGTATTACCTACAGATTCAAGTCTTTCAGCTTTATAAATATTACCTGTAATTGATTGAGGATGTTTTAAAATATTTTGATTGTATGAATTTGCAACTTGTTCGTATTCATACATAGAGAAATTACATTTTAATTTATCATCATAAATGTATTCTTTTGATTTTGTTTCTTGATATAGAGGAATACATAATAATGGTGCAAGTTCAAAATAGAATGATTTAAAGAATTTTTCATTATAGCTTATGAAATTTGATTTTGCTTTTTCATAATCAAATCCTATAAATACAGTAGGATCTTGACTATATCTAATTGAGTGATAACTTCTAACATAATTTAAGCATCTACGTTTATTAATTCTAAAATCATCACCATATGGTTCTGATTTCATTAAATTTAATAAATTCTTTTGAGCAAGTGGTGTAAATAGCATTCTAAATTCTACTTCATTATCTCTGTCTGTACCACCAAATAATGCTTCAAATTCTGTATTACCGAGCTTTTGATAAGATGAACCCTTCATAAGAGCTTTTTCACCCTTCTTAGTAAGTTTTTTATCCATCTTTTCAACATATTTTTTAATTTCTTTATCACTTTTTTTGCATATAGGATTAGGTGATCTTGAGAAATTTAAATTAGGAGCTGCTTCACAACCATATACTAAATATGAATCATATGAATAGCTTGGTGCTGGTGCAGAGACACTCGCAGTTAAAACTTGAACATGTGGAATAGTTTGTGTTCTACCATTAACTCTAATTGTAGTTGTCCAAGTGATTGTAACTGAACCTGTGTATGTTTTATTTGCCATACGCATTTTGTAATCAGTACAAATCATAAATGGATTACCATAGATTGAACCAGATTGCATGGCTACTGTTGATGTGTTTTCATCACCAACTTTAAATCCATATTTTTGATATAAATATTCAGCTTTATTTGCATCAAGTATTTTATCCATTTGAATCATTGGAATAGTTTTTTGAATTAGTGTTGCAGGAATATTCCAATCATAAAGTGCATTAAGAGGTGCCATTTGATTATATGCTTTATCTAATTCTATTTTTCTTTTAGCTTCTATATTAGTTTTTTCAGAATTAATCTTTTTAATCATTGAATTTAATAAAATAAATTTTAATAATAATGAAAAAATAGAAAGTAATGCAATTACTACTAAAACAACAATTAGTACTGTTTTTAAATCGTCGCCAAAAGATTTATGAGATAATCTCCATGCAATAGTTACTATTGAAAGTACTATAATTATCGTTCCAAAAACTATATCAACTACTTTTGTTTTTTTAGGATCACCTTTTTTGCCTGTTGAAAATGATAATAAATAAATCAAGCCAAATACTGGACAAAATGCTATCATCATAATATTCATGATGCTTGTTTCAGGAGCGTCACCTGAAAACTCATATTTTCCAATAGGAATAATTGCTAATATGGCCGCAAATAACATGCCAAATACAATTAAATGATATAGTGATGATCCTGTTTTATTTACTTTTTTGGATTTCTTATCAAGTGTTTCAATATAAGAATCTAGTTTATAAATATTTTTACAAGTTTCACGATTTATTGCTACATCAATATTTGCTTTTTTATTTAAAGAATCAAAATATTCTTCTGAATTTTTTCTAAATTCATTTTTATAATGCTCGTTATATTCTTTTAATGGTTCAAAAATCATTTCTGCCATAATAAAGCACCTCTATTCATTTTAATTTCCGTATCTTTTATTTAATTATATACTAATTTTTTTAGG
>JAILIY010000018.1 GCA_024695025.1 Acholeplasmatales bacterium | reverse complement strand
AAAGAATGTTCCTCATGTCCTTTTTTAAGTAAGTGTACAAAGAGTAAAAACCATGTTAAAGTTATTACTGAACATGTATGGAATAATTATTTAGAAGAGGCAGCCGAAACTAGATATAAAATCGGCTCTAAAGAAATATATACCCAAAGAAAAGAAACTATCGAAAGATGTTTCGGTGATGGTAAAGAAAACTTCGGTTTAAGATTTACCAGATATAAAGGGCTTAAACGAGTAACACAAGGATTGTTGCTTCTTTTTGCTTGTATGAATTTTAAAAAGTTAGCTAGATGGAAGGCAATGATGGCATAGGAATATGCCGCCTTCCTTTATTTTTAAGGTTAATTTTCGTATTTTAAACAAAAATAAAACTACTACCCATTGGATTTCTCCAAAAAGTAGTAGTTTGTCAACAGTCTGAAAGCTATTTTTAAATAGCTTTTAATTTTATTACTTCTTTTCTTTATGAACTGTATGCTTTCTACAAAAAGGACAATATTTTTTAATCTCCATTCTTTCAGGAGTAGTCTTCTTGTTCTTGTCTGTATAATAGTTTTCGTTCTTACAATCAGAACATACTAATTTAACTAAATCACGCATTCTTTTATCCCTCCAGACTTAAGATTAACTTCCTAAAGTATTATATCAAAAGGTTTTTTTATTTGCAACATATTTTTAACATATAATAACAAATATTTTTATTTAATTAAATAAATAGTGTATAATTGATATGGTGATGTAAATGATTAAACGACAAAATACAAGAGTTGTCAAAATTGGAGACAAATATTTAGGTGGAGACAACCCCATTTTAATACAAAGTATGACTAATACTAAAACTAAAGATGTAAATGGTACAATAAATCAAATCTTAGAACTTGAGCGTCTTGGTTGTGACATAATAAGAGTAGCCGTATTAGATAAGGAAGATGCTTATTCAATATCTGAAATTAAAAAAGGAATTCACATTCCTTTAGTTGCAGATATACATTTTGACCCTGAACTTGCAATTATCGCAATCAAGCAAGGCGTAGATAAGATTAGATTAAATCCTGGTAATATTAGAAATAAAGATAAAATTATAGAAATAGTAAATTTATGTAAAGAATATCAAATACCAATTAGAATTGGTGTAAATGCTGGAAGCTTACCAAAAGGATATGAAGTCAATGCCCAAAATATGATTAAGGCTGCAAAAGATCATATAAGTATTCTTGAAGAATTAGATTTTCATGATATCGTACTATCTATTAAAGCATCTAATTGTGATTTAGCTGTTGAGGCATATAAATTAGCAGCTGAAACTTTCCCATATCCTCTTCATGTAGGTATAACTGAAGCTGGTACAGCATTTAAAGGATTAATTACTTCTTCTATAGGCTTATATAGAATATTATCATTAGGTATCGGTAATACAATAAGAGTATCTTTATCTGATGATCCAAAATATGAAATAATGGCTGCTAAAAACATCTTAAAGGAATTGAAACTTAAAGATAAAGTACCAGTTATTACTTCTTGCCCAACTTGCGGTAGAACTCAAATAGATTTAATAAAATATGCTAAAACAGTTGAAGAATATTTATATACAGTAAATAAAGATATACACGTTGCAGTAATGGGCTGTATCGTAAATGGTCCTGGTGAGGCACGTGAGGCGGATTTGGGTATAGCTGGCGGTAAAGGTGAGGCAATCATCTTTAAAAAAGGTGAAATAATTAAAAAAGTAAAGGAATCAGAAATAATTCCTGAATTACAAAAAGAAATCGATAAAATGTAAAAGAGAGGCTAAGCCTCTCTTTTTTAGTCTTCTTCTTTAATTACTACATTAAATAATTCATTTAAATTAGTATCTAATTTAGCAATTAATACTGCAATTAATCTCGCTGCAGTAGTTGCGATATCTACTTCTTGTGCTGACCATGTTCTTGGGTTACACATATCAATTCTTAATAAACCATATGATGTATCATTATATTTAATATCAACAACAAGAGATGATAAAATTTGTTGATCATACATTCTCTTATGTAAAATTACATTACTAGTTAATAATAATGTTCTAATATTGTTGATGAATAATATACCATATTCATTCATATTCTTTCTATATTCTTTAGTATCGATATATTTATATTCTTTTTGAATAGAAAGAGAATGAACTATAGATGTCACAAGCGCATCATTAGATTGGATTGATATATGGTCAAACATAAAATATGAAGATAGACGTTTAAATAAATTATTGATATTAACATCTAATGTATTATCAGCATTTAAATAATCGAATACTTGTGCAAGCATAGTCATTGTAGATAATGTCGCATCATTAATCTTTTCAATTTTAATATTTTCATGTTTTTCTTTTAAGTAGATGATAAAACAATTTCTACCCTTCATCTTACCACGATATAAAGCTTTTTCTGCAGTAGAAATTAAAGTATCAACATTATCTCCATCTATTGGATATCTTGTAATACCTGTTGTAGTTGTGATAAATAATTTATCTAAATCTTGAAGTTTAATTAATGCAATTTCACCATTTAAGTCATGGAATATTTTCCATATATCATTATAGTCATAAATTCCTTCTAAGACTACTATAAATTCATCTCCGCCATATCTGCCACAAATTCCTTTAGAGCCTATATGATTTGATAAACATTCAGAAAATACATTTAAAACTTTATCTCCTATCATATGACCAAATGTATCATTGATATGTTTAAAGTTATCTAAATCTATTATAGCCATTGTAAATTGTTTTTTATTTTCAATTAAATAATTTACATATTCTAAGGCAATATCTTTATTTAATAATCTAGTTAAATTATCAATCGCATTATATAAGTCTTGATTTTTAAAGCATTCAATATCTTTTAGTTTTTCAATATTTGCCATAATAATGTCCTCCAATATTAATTTAAACGAATCCTACTATTTATATTATATAAATAAAATAGCCCTTTTGTCAAAGACAAAGGGGCACTTTAATATATTTTGTTTAAAGAACTATTTCTTTAAGCATACTACCTATAATATTAGATACGACAATTATATTATTATTTATTACAACCATCTTATCCTTAAGTTCTTTATTGCCAGGATTAACATTTATTCTAGAACCATTTTCGCCATTTTCAAATGCTAAAGATATAGCTTGTTTTGAAAAGTGAACACCTTCACAAGCAAAACGATAAATCTTATCGAATGCTTGATATTTATCTGCAACTTTTCTTTTTAGATAACCATCGCTCATATTTTGTTCCTCATCAATCATTATTTGATTGACTTGTTGATGAGAATTAATAAGTTCCATAACCTTATCAAGTCCTAATTGATTGACACTTTCAAGTGCAAGACAATTGTCACATAATAATCTTAATAATGATATTTGAACACTTACTAAATAATTTCTAAATACATATTTTGAAGTAGTTAATATATCGATAGTTTTTTTAATAATCATCGCACTAAATACTACTTTATTATCGTATGAATTAATTTGTTTATAAATATATTTCATAAGCATTTGCATATCATCTATTAACTTATCTATTTTTTCTATTTCTTCTTTCATGAAAATCACCATATTTATTATAAAAAAATAAGGCCTTTTATACAAGGCCTTAAATATATTATTCAGCTTTTGAATCAGAATCAGTATTTTCTACAACTTTAGCTTCTGTTTCAACTTCTTTTACTTCTTCAACTGACACATTAGATTCTTCTTTACAAGAATTGTTTTCACATGCACAATTACATGCATCACCCTTCTTACCAGCTAATAAAGTATATAATACAGTAGCAAGTGCACCACCAGCCATTGGAGCTAAAATGAAAATCCAAATTTCTTTTAATGCTTGTTTTTCACCACCGAAAGCTTGGAATAATGCAGGACCAAAGCTTCTTGCAGGGTTAACTGATGTACCTGTGAAAGATAAACCTAATAAATGTACTAATACAAGTGCAAGACCAATAACGATACCAGCATGCTTGCCATCATGATGTTTTTTATCAGTAACACCTAAGATAGCCATAACGAATACACATGTTAATACAACTTCTACTAAGAATGCAGAAACGTAAGACATAGCATTGTTTTTATAAGTATAACCACTTAATGCGTTTCCTTCAACTTCCTTAATAGCATTTTGAATTTGGTTAGCACCTAAAGATGAGAACATCTTTGCATCAACATTATCATATACATTCTTTAATACGATACCTAATAATAAAGCACCAATTAAAGCACCAACTGTTTGTGCTAAAACATAAAGACCAAATTCCTTCCATGAAATTTCTTTTCTAATAGCCATTGCAAGTGATACTGCTGGATTGATATGACAACCAGAAATACTACCAATTGAATAAGCCATAGCAACGATAACTAGACCAAATGCTAATGAAGTAGCAACTGTATCTGCTCTTGTTACAACTGCAACACCGCAGGCAACAAATACTAATACAAATGTACCAATGCATTCAGCAACTAGCTTTTTTAATAAGCAATTATTCATATTTAATTTTTCCTCCTATTGCTTTAAAATACATTTAAATTATATAATTATTTTTTAATCAATTCAATATATAAATCTACTCTTCTAAATTCATATTCTCTTCATACATTGACCTTGCTTTTTCATAAGAATAGCCTCTATCAACATATTCTTCTATAAACATCTTTTCATTTTGATTTTCATCATAAGAAAGTAAAGGCTTTGCATTTTTACCTTTCTTTCTATCAAAATAATTCTTAGTAATCTTAGCAACTAAGCCACTTAATAATATTAAGGCAATCAAGTTTGGTATAGCCATTAGGATATTAAATGTATCTGCAAGTTCCCAGACTAAGTCAACAGATAATGTAGCACCTAATACAACTAAACAAATAAAGATTATTTTATAAATTAGTTTTGATTTAAAGCCAAATACATATTCTATTGCCTTTTCACCATAATAGCTCCATGAAATAATTGTTGTGAATGCAAATAACGGTAAAATAATTCTATATATTACTGTACCAAATGTACCAAGATTATGTTTAAATACCCATAAGCCTATTTCAGAACCCTTAAGATTGCCTGATATATCAACACCACTTGTTAATATTATTAAGGCAGTTAATGTACAAATAACAAATGTATCTAAGAATACTTCAAATATACCCCAAAGTCCTTGGTCAACTGGTTCTTTTACGTCAGCTGCTGAATGTGCCATAACTGATGAACCTAAGCCGGCTTCATTTGAGAAAATACCACGGGCAACACCATATCTACATGCTTTAATTATTGTATAACCTAAGATACCACCGCCTACACTTTTTAGACTAAATGCATTTTTAAATATTAACTTAAATGCATGTGGCAGGGCACTTATATTCATACAGATAATAATAATTGCAAGAATAATATATAATAATGCCATAAAAGGGACTAATAATGATGTTACATTAGATATTCTTCTAATACCACCTATTATTACTAATCCTAAAATTACTGCAATAACAACACCTATTAATAATTTAACTATCCAATCACTTATTTTAGAATCAAATGCACCAACTAAAGTTGTTGATATACTATTAGATTGAGCAAAATTATAACCAATTGAGGCAATTACTGCAAATATAGCAAATAATACTGCAAGCCACTTAAAGCCTTTGCCTAAGCCTCTTACAATATAATACATTGCACCACCACGATATTCTCCGCTCTTATCTTTATCTCTAAAATATATTCCTAATGTATTTTCAGAATAATTTGTTACCATTCCAAAGAATGCACTAAACCACATCCAAAATATCGCACCAGGTCCTCCTGCGATTATCGCAGTTGCAACACCAACAATATTACCTGTACCAACAGTACCTGCTACTGCTGTTGCAAAGGCTGCGAAAGGTGATACTTTTGATTTTTTCTCTTTATCATCTTTTGAAACTGTTTCTTTTATCGTCTTTCCAATTGTATATTTCATACTATAACCAAATTTAGTTACCTGCATGAACCTATTTCTTGATGTTAATAATAAACCTGTCGAAAATATTAATATCATTATAATAACTTGCAAATAGGAATTAATATTTTGGACTACCTTTAAAACACTTAAAAACATATTCCACCTCAAATACTATATATTTTACTAGAAAGAGTACGAGATTTCAACAAATGATTAAAATATATATTATTTTTATCATTGAAATGATAAAATACTAATGAGGTATAAAAGATGAAAATATTGAATTTAACGTCAAGAAGTATTTCATTAGATTTAGATAATAATGATATTTATGAAACTAAAGAATATGAAATATATTTAAATAAGAAATTATATAAAAAAGATAATAAAAACATTATTTCAATTTTTGATTTATTACCTAATACATCATATGAATTAAAAATAAATGATGATATTATAGATTTTAAAACATTAGATGAATCATTATTTATTGATTTAAAAGAATTTAATTGCATTGCTGATGGAATTCATGATGATACAGCAAAAATTCAAGCAGCTATTATGACTGCTCCAATGAATTCCACTATTTATTTTGGAAAAGGAACTTATTTAGTATCAAGTCTTTATTTAAAATCAAATCTAACTTTATATATAGATAAAGATGCTAAAATTTTAGCCAAACCAAATAGATTAGATTATCCAACACACCCAGGTAAAATAGATAATTACAATATCGGTATTTGGGAAGGCATTGAACAAACTAATTTTGCCTCAATCATCAATATATATGATCAAGAAAACATAAATATAATTGGTGAAGGAATAATAGATGGAAATGCCTTAAATGGAGATTGGTATATCAATCATAGAATAAAAAATATTGCGTGGAGAGGACACATATTCTTCTCTAAAGATTCAAGAAACATCAATATTATAGGTCTAAATTTTTACGATAGTCCTTCGTGGACTATCCATCCATATATGACAGATAATATTGATATTATAAATGTAACAATAAAAAATAAAATAAGTATGCCTACAACAGATGGTATAGACCCTGACTGTTGTGACAACATTAGAATATTAGGCACCTACATAAGCGTAGGTGATGATTGTATCGCAATCAAAAGTGGATCTTATGATTTAGCATTAAAATATAAAATACCTTGTTCTAATTTATTAATTGAAAACAATCATTTTGAAAGTGGTCATGGCGGTGTTGTGTTCGGCTCTGAACTTTCAGCTGGTATAAATAATGTAACAGTTAAAAATTGTTTATTCACTTCTACTGACCGAGGCTTAAGAATTAAAACCAGACGTGGTCGAGGACACGTAGGTATTATAGATAATGTAATATTTGAAAATAATTTAATGAATAAAGTAAAAACCCCATTTGTTATAAATATGTATTACAATATGGGAAACAAAGGTGGCCATGAAGAATATGTATGGAGTACTAAATATCATGAATTTGATGATTTAACTCCTGTAATAGGTTCATTTAAATTTAAAAATATCATTTGCAATGATATTGAATATGCCGCAGGTGTATTCTTAGGTTTACCAGAATCAAAAATCAAAGATATTGAATTTGAAAATGTTACATTCAATTATAATAGAAATGCCAAAGAAGGATATCCTGTTATGATTGAACATAATATATTGATGAAAAGAATTGGAATATATACATTAAATTGTGGTAATATATTACTTGAAAATGTAATATTTAATGGTAATATAGGAGAGAATATTATCGAAATAGAAGGTGATAACAATGAGTAATTTAATGTTTACTTTAAATGCTGTATTGCCAATTATATTTTGTATATTAATTGGTTATATATTAAAATTGTTAAAAATATTCCCAGATTCATTTTGGGGTACATTAAATAAATTATGCTTTAAAATTTTCTTACCTCTTCTTTTATTTAAAAATATTTATGATATTAAAAATATAAAAGATGTTGGTACATATTGGAAAATCATATTATTTTGTTCAATAATTATTATATGCTTTTTCATAGTAGGCTTTATAATAGTTAAATTATTTGTAAAAGATGACAAACAAAAAGGCGTAATATTACAATGTATATTTAGATCAAATTACGCAATTATAGGTATAGGATTAATTGAACTATTAGCTGGTGATAATCAAACAGCTAAAGGTATAGGTGCTGTAATATCAGCTGTATCAATTCCATTATTTAATATATTAGCTATTTTGGCTTTAACATTATTTGTTAAAGATGAAAATGGAAATAAAATTAAAATTAAAGATATAATAATTAAGATTTGTAAAAACCCACTAATCATCGGTGTATTATGTGGTTTGATATTCTTAAGTATCAAATCACTAATTATTGAATTTGGTGATTATAAATATATAACTCAAATATTAACATATGAAGATGGTACCACTAAGACTATTAGTGATGTATTAGTTAATAGTAATGGTAAAGAAGTTAGTATATTTTTGGAAAACAAGAATTGCAAATTCATATATACTACTATTAAATGGTTAGCACAATGTGCATCTCCTTGTGCGCTTGTTGCCTTAGGTGGTGCATTTACATTCAGCGCAGTTAAAAAGCTTAAAAATCAAATTATACTTGGTGTATCATTAAGAATTATAGCTGTGCCAGCAATAGGTTTAACAATAGCTTATTTATTAGGCTTTGATGATGTCAGATATTTCCCAGCATTAATTGCCTTGTTCGGTACTCCTGTTGCCGTATCGAGTGTACCTATGGCAAGTGAGATGAATAATGATGGTGAACTTGCAGGACAACTTGTTGTATGGTGTTCACTACTATCATCTATAACATTATTTGTAATAATATTAATATCAAGCGCAATTGGCGCACTATAAAAAAGAAAGGCAGAAATTATCTTCTGCCTTTTTTGATTTTCTTAACTTTATTTTTTCTTGTTAAATGTTTAATTACATTATGTCTAATCATATATAATACTATTTCATTAACGATGATTAATAAGCCTGCAATTAATACAAATATACCAGCTGTTATAGGAGTGCCTGATAAATCTTTAGATAACTTTGATACATCTTCCCATCTTGAACTAACTACTATAAAATTCTTTGTACAGAATAATAAAATACTAGTTACGATTAATAAGCCTGCTTCAACATATTTAAAAACTACTTTTGAATTTATTTTTTTAACAAATGTAATTACAAATAAGAATATTATACTTATATATAATAATAACAATGTTATAAAAGTACCAGCTGAAAAATCAAGATATTTATAACCGTTATCCTTATATCCAAATGTGATATCATATATATTTGCTTTAAAAACTTTAGAAACAATAGTTATTTTAGCTGCATCGCCAAATAATACAAAGAATGCAACAACAACTAATACTATTTCTGCAAAAATAAATATTTTATTAATTGTCTTTTCCATAAAAAACTCCTTAAAAATAAACTACGTTAAATATTATATAATATTTTAGCAATAAATCAAATAGGTTTTTAACACGAAAAAAAGAGACTCAAAGGAGTCTCAATTTATAAATCTTACTTCTTGTCCATGAAGTCAGCTGCTGCAGGAGCAAGACAACAACAACCAGCTAAGATAGCTAATACACCAGCGATTGCATATTCAACTGTTAAATCGATGTCATCTTTTAATTCTTCTAAATCATTAGCATCACACCATGAATTCTTTGTACAAAGAATTAAGATACCACCTAAAATGAATAATACAGCTGCTGCGATATTGATGATACCTGCAATTTTTGCATCCATATTCTTACCAATTAATGGTAAAACAACACCAACGATTGTTGCAACCATAGCTACTAATAAGAAAATGAAACCGAATAAACCAGCTAATGCCTTATCAGCACCATCACAGTCTCCCTTAGCAAATATTGCATCCATACCACTTGTCTTAGTTGTATAAGTTTTGCCAAGAACAGTTGTTTCTGTCTTCATAGCGTCACAAGCACATACCATGATAAATGCAACTAATGCAAGCACGCAAGCAATAATGCCACTATACTTTAAAAAATTCTTCATGTTAATTTTTCCTCCTCTGTATACATGATACTTATATTATAGCGCCATTAATAAATTTTTGAAATTATTTTTACTTAATTTTTTTAGTTTGAAAATAATTTTTTTTTATAAAAATATTTGATTTTATAATTTACTTTTATATAAACTTACGCCTACAAGTGCACACCCTTCTATAAAATCTATATTATTATTTTTTAAATATTCTTCTAATTCTTCTGATTCAGCACCTGGTTGAATTAGTACACATTTAATATTCTTTTTACATTCTTTTAGATATTTTAATCCTAAAATAGGATTAATACATAAATCTAAAATGAAATTATCACAGCTAACTTCGTTTATAGATTTTAATTCTTTATGTACAGATTCTACATTGTAATTATATTCTTGTAATTTATGTTTAATTTTGTATGCATATTTGTCTGGATTAAGTGTATCACCTATTACAACAAAATCTTTATTTTTCATAATTTCTTCTAAAGTCATATTATCTATTTAGTAGTAATGATATATTTACTACACCCTCCGGAAAATTTTTCTTATTTAATGCATATTCTTTAATTAACTTGCCATACAAATACATTGTTTTTTCACTTAATGATGATAATTCACCTCTTAAATAAGTCTCATATGATGTATTATTTTTAGTATCTGTTGATGTTTTAATAGTTCTCATTAGATTTGTTTTATCTTTGTTGTATTTAGAGAACTGTTCCATCTGTTCTACTTGTACTTCTATAATCATTTCCATTAATTCTTTTCTCTTTTGACTAATTACAGGAAGTCTATCTTTTATTTTATTAAATTCATCAATATCTGTTGATTCCATCATATATGCATATTTTAATTCTAACAGATTGTAATTATTATTTTCTGCTTCTACTAAATCATTTTGATATGATTTTAATAATTCAATACTATATAAATAAAATTGACTTTCTCTCATCAATTTAAAATAATCATAATTATCTTGACACAATGCTCTTTTACCAATGTTATTTAAAACAGTAAACTGTCTCCATTCTAAATCAACTATTCTATTTATTAAAATCATCTTGTATTCATGGCTTTGAATACAATTAGATATTTCTTTTTTATAATCTTCAATATATGAAGATTTTTTATTTAAAATTATTCCATATCTATATAATTCATCAATT
>JAILIY010000007.1 GCA_024695025.1 Acholeplasmatales bacterium | reverse complement strand
TATGGATGAATGTCATCATGCAGCTGCGACCTCATACAAAAAAATAATGGAATATTTTAAACCTGGTTTTATGTTAGGTATTACTGCGACTCCAGAACGTATGGATAATCAGGATGTATTTTCTATGTTCGACAAAAATGTTCCATATGAGTTAAGACTTAGAGATGCTATTAAAAATGATTTAGTAGTACCATTCCATTATTATGGTATAAGAGATAAGCTTGTTGATTATTCTTATCGCGAAAGCTCAAAAATAGCTAAAGAAATAGCTAAGGTAGGAAATGTTGATTTTATTATAGAAGAGCTTAATAAGCATAGACCACAAGGTAAGCTTAAGTCCATTGCCTTTTGCTCAAGTATTGCACATGCAACACTTATGGCTCAAGAATTTGAAGATAGGGATATAACATCAGTTGCTTTAACAGGTGTAAATGATTTAGGACAAAGAATAAAAGCCTTCAATGATTTACAGGATGATTCAAATCCGTTAGAAATAATATTTACTGTTGATATATTAAACGAAGGTGTAGATATACCTCAGGTTAATGTCGTATTATTTTTAAGGCCAACAGAATCATCAACTATATTTTTACAACAGCTAGGTAGAGGCTTACGTAAATATGAAGGAAAACAATATGTAACTATTTTAGACTTCATCGGTAATAATTATAAAAGATCAATACAGATGGCTATGGCACTTGGTACCTTAGGTACATCTACAATAATAGAAAAGCCTTATTTAATGGAATTAATTAGAGATGATTTTAAGGCCTTAGATATACCTGGTGTTGTAATTAATATTGATGATTTATCAAAAGAAGAAATAATAGATTATATAAAGAATGAAAACTTTAATAGTAAAGATTTTTTAAAAAAGGATTATGAAAATTTCAAAATCTATTTGAAACAAGAAAAATATCCATCTCACATGGATTATTTAAATAATGACTGTGCACCAGATTTAATGAGATTGATTAAATCTAATATAGCTGGTAGTAAAAACACAAGCTATTATAGATTCTTACAAAAAATAGAAGAACCTACTTTGCCAATTTTTAGTGAAAGTCAAATTAAATTTATAGATAGATTATCCGATTTATTGCCACTTGTAAGAGCTGATGAATATTTAATAATAAATCAGCTTTTAAATGAAGATAAATTATTTTTGAATGAATTAGTTGGATATAATAATAACGTAAAAATAGATACATTAAATAATTCATTATATTTTTTAAACAAGGATAATTTAATAGTTAATAATGAATTAAATATTGATAAAATATCTGATTTATTTAAGGATTATGTCAATGATTTGTTAAATTATGGATTAACTAGATTTGAAATAGAATTTGGTGAATTTAGCAGTAAATTTAAGCTTTATAGAAATTATTATAAAGAACAAATTCAAAAGATTAGGCTAAAAGAAACAACTATGGTTGTTAAAGGTACAGAATTCCCAACTAATGACATTACATATTTTTATGTTGGATTAAATAAAAAAGGTGATAAGAAGAATAATTTTGATTATAAAGATTTATTCTTAAGCCCTACCGTATTCCAATGGGAAAGTGTCAAGGACACAACCTTTGACAAAGGAGATGGACCAAAGCTTGAAAGGACAAAGAAGGTTCATCTATTTATTAGAAAAATGGAAAAGGAAGATGGTATAACTTTACCTTTTACATATTTTGGTGAAGGTACTTTAGCTAATCCAAGAAAATCAACTGTAGATGACGTTGATAAAAATGGTAACGTTGTAACACACGATACAGTTCTTTATGATGTTTTATTAGATAATAGAGTACCAGAAGAATATTGGTTTGATTTCGAAATTCCAAGTGATGAGGCAAAATAATGAAGCATATAGAAGTTGTTTGTGCAATTATTGTAAATGATAAAAATGAAATATTTGTGTGTAAAAGAGGACCAGGAAGAGCCTTAGAGGGAAAATGGGAATTTCCTGGTGGAAAAGTAGAAGCTAACGAAACACATGAAGAAACAATAATAAGAGAAATAAAA
>JAILIY010000178.1 GCA_024695025.1 Acholeplasmatales bacterium | reverse complement strand
TTCACGGAAGTTTGCCTTAACTGGAACTTCAATTGTTTCACCTGCTGTGTTGGCCATTAAACCACGCATACCTGCAAGTTGTGAGAAGTTTGATGCACTACCACGTGAACCTGAATCAGCCATCATATAAACATGGTTGTTAGCTTCAGCGAATGCTTTCCAAACACCATCTTGAATTTCTTTTCTAGCATTGTTCCATTCAGCTTCTACTAATTTCTTTCTTTCCTTATTAGTAACAAGACCTCTTTCGTAGAACTTAGTAATTTGATCTACCTTCTTGTCAGCTTCTTCTATACGAGTCTTCTTACCCTTATAGTCGATAACGTCTGTCATTGAAATTGTGAAACCAGCGATTGTTGAATATTTGAAACCTAAATCCTTGATTCTATCAAGCATTCTTGAAGTTTCAGTAATCTTAAATCTCTTGAATACTTCAGCGATGATTCTTGCGATATTCTTCTTCTTAAATGGAGATACAACTGGAGAATCAATTAGCTTATTGTATGATTCTTCTACATTCTTAGAATCTAAGAAATACTTTTCTGGAGTTGCTGTAACTAGGTTATATTCACTAGCTTCATTTAAGTAAGGGAATTCTGCAGGTAATTCATTGTTGAAAATCATCTTACCTAATGTTGTAAATAAGTATTTAGATGGATATGTATGATTATTCATCTTTTCTTCTGGTAAATATGAAATATCTACGAAGATACGAGTATGTAATGTAATTACATTATTCTTATAAGCTAAGTAAGCTTCATTGAAGTCCTTATAGAAGTGACCTTCATTTTCTTCGCCCTTAACTTCCATTGTAAGATAGTAGTTACCTAAAATCATATCTTGTGATGGAGTAACTACTGGCTTACCATCCTTAGGGTTAAGGATGTTATTTGATGCAAGCATTAATAATCTTGCTTCTGCTTGAGCCTCTAAAGATAGAGGTACGTGGATAGCCATTTGGTCACCATCGAAATCGGCATTGAATGGTGTACATACTAGTGGGTGAAGACGAATTGCCTTACCTTCGATTAAGATTGGTTCAAATGCTTGAATACCTAAACGGTGAAGTGTAGGAGCACGGTTTAATAATACTGGATGCTCTCTAATTACTTCTTCAAGAATTGGCCATACAGCTGATTCTTGATTGTCACACATCTTGTTTGCAATTGCGATTGTATTACCTTGACGCATTAATTCTCTTAATACGAAAGGACGGAATAATGTTAATGCCATTTCCTTAGGTACACCGCATTGATACATTCTTAATGATGGACCAACAACGATAACTGAACGTCCTGAATAGTCAACACGCTTACCTAATAAGTTTTGACGGAAACGACCTTGCTTACCCTTTAACATATCTGATAAAGATTTAAGCTTATGAGCCTTATCAACAGCGCCCTTCTTATTACGTTTAGAGTTGTCAATTAAAGCATCTACAGCTTCTTGTAACATTCTCTTTTCATTCTTTGTAATTAAGTGTGGAGCATGTTGTTCATATTGCTTCTTTAAACGGTTATTTCTGTTTAAAATTCTTCTATATAAGTCGTTTAAGTCAGTTGTAGCGAATCTACCACCTTCAAGTTGAACCATTGGTCTGATTGCTGGTGGAATAACTGGAAGGATGTCTAAAATCATCCATTCAGGCTTGTTATCTGAACGTAAGAAATCTTCAACAATTTCAAGTTTCTTAATAGCCTTATCACGTTCGCTTTTATTTGTACTAGTCTTTAATTTACGTCTTAATTTCTTTTCTTCTTGTTGTAAATTAATGCCTTGTAATAATTTTTTAATTGCTTCTGCACCTGTTAATGCAGTAAATGAATTTACACCATATTTTTCAATATAAGATGCATATTCTTGTTCTGTTAAAAGTGGTTTTGATTCATTAGAAGACTTTTGGAATTCTTGAACCATACCAGGATTTGTAACAACATATTTAGCTAGATATACAATTTCTTCTACATCTTTTGTTCTTAAATCTAATAATGTTGCGATTGGAGATGGAGAATTCTTTAAAAACCAAGTGTGAACAACTGGGGCAGCTAACTTAATGTGACCCATTCTTTCACGTCTTACCTTAGATTCAGTGATTTCTACACCACACTTTTCACAGATTGTACCCTTGTCAGTAGATCTTTTAGATTTACCACAAGCACATTGATAATCCTTTTGAGGACCGAAAATCTTTTCACAGAATAAACCATCAAGTTCTGGCTTTAAAGTACGATAGTTAATTGTTTCATGCTTTAAAACTTCACCATGAGACCATGAAAGGATTTCTTCAGGAGATGCTAAACCGATTTTAATATATTTATATTGCTTACTCATTTGCATCGTCTCCTTCCAATGATAATGTCTTATCGTCTTCATCATCTACGTTATAAGATACTCTGTTTGTAACAACTTCTCTAATCTTATGATCAACGATTGAACGATTTACTTCATTTTCGCCATCAGCATTGATTAATTCTACGTGCATACCTAATGCTTGAAGTTCACGAGTTAATACTCTGAATGATTCAGGAATTAATGATTCAGGAATTCTCTTGCCATCAACGATAGCATTGAATGTACCATCACGTGCAACTAAATCATCTGACTTAATAGTTAACATTTCTCTTAATGTATGTGCAGCACCATAAGCTTGTAAAGCCCAAACTTCCATTTCACCAAAACGTTGACCACCGTTTTGAGCCTTACCACCCATTGGTTGTTGAGTTACAAGTGTATATTTACCAACATTTCTTGCATGTAACTTATCGTCAACCATGTGGCTTAACTTAACGAAGTACATAATACCTACATTAATCTTATTTTCAAATGGTTCGCCTGAACGACCATCATATAAAGTAACCTTACCATCTTCTGGCATGTTAGCTTCCTTCATAATATTTTGAATATCTTCGATTGTAGCACCATCGAATACTGGAGTTGCAACCTTGATACCTAATTTTTTTGCAGCCATACCTAAATGTAATTCAAGTACTTGACCGATGTTCATACGAGATGGAACACCTTGAGGGTTAAGCATGATATCAATTGGTTGACCATCAGCTGAGAATGGCATATCTTCAAGTGGTAAAATGTTAGAAATAACACCCTTGTTACCATGACGACCGGCCATCTTATCACCAACTTGAATCTTACGCTTTTGGATAATGAAGATACGAACTACTTCATTTACGCCTGGAGCTAAATCATCACCGTTAGACTTCTTGAAGTGCTTAACAGATTGAACGATACCTCCACCTCCGTGTGGAACACGAAGTGATGAATCACGTACATCACGGCTCTTTTCACCGAAGATTGCAAGTAATAATTTTTCTTCTGGAGTAGGATCAGATTGTCCCTTAGGAGTTGTCTTACCAACTAGGATATCGCCTTCTTTTACTTCAGCACCAACTCTAATGATACCATTAGCGTCTAAATCCTTCTTACGTTCTTCTGAAACGTTTGGAATTTCATAAGAGAATTCTTCAGGTCCTAGCTTTGTATCACGAGCTTCAATTTCAAATTCATCAATATGTAAAGATGTGTAAACATCATCATATACCATTTTTTCACTCATGATTACGGCATCCTCGAAGTTGTAGCCTTCCCAAGTCATGAATGCGATACGAACATTTCTACCAAGAGCTAATTCACCATTTTTCATAGATTGACCATCAGCGATTATATCGCCTTTTTCAATTCTTTCGCCTGGTTTTACAATTGGCTTTTGGATGATTGCTGTTGCAGAGTTAGAACGTAAATATTGATATAATTCATAAGTTCTAAGATTACCTGTATCTTCTTTTACGATAATCTTCTTAGCATCAACGTATTGAACAAAACCGTCCATCTTGGCAATTAATGCAGAACCAGAGTCTTTTGCAGCTCTATATTCCATACCAGTACCAACGATTGGGCTTTCTGGGTTGATGATAGGTACTGCTTGACGTTGCATGTTGGCACCCATTAGGGCACGTGTTGCGTCGTCGTGTTCTAGGAATGGAACGCAGGCAGCAGCTACTGAAACGATTTGTTGAGGAGATACGTCCATGTATTCAACTTGTTCCTTATCAAAGATTTCAGTTTCACCATCAATACGACCGATGATTCTATCTTCAACGATATGACCATCCTTATCTAGTACTGTGTTGGCACCAGCGATAACCTTGCCGCCTTCAGCAGTTGCAGATAAGTATACAATATCTTGAGAAATATATTTCTTACCATTTTCGTCAACCTTAGCTACGAAATATGGTGTTTCAATAAATCCATATTCATTAATCTTAGCGTGTGTTGCTAAAGATGTGATCAAACCGATAGATGGACCTTCTGGAGTTTCGATAGGACACATTCTACCATAGTGAGAATTGTGAACGTCACGAACTTCTACGCCGGCTCTATCACGAGCGATACCACCAGTACCTAATGCTGAAATACGTCTCTTTTGAGTAATTTCTGCAAGTGGGTTAATTTGATCCATGAATTGTGATAATTGGCTTGAACCAAAGAATTCTTTTAAAGATGATGTTAAAGGCTTTATATTGATTAGGTTTTGTGGTGTAGCCTTTTCAATTTCAGCAGTTGACATTCTATCTTCAATGTTCTTTCTTAATTTAGAAAAACCGATTCTGAATTGGTTCTTTAATAATTCACCAATTAAACGTAAACGTCTATTACCTAAATGGTCGATATCATCGATTTTACCAACACCATCATATAAATTGATGAAATAACTTACA
Organism: Acholeplasmatales bacterium; assembly: GCA_024695025.1. Lineage (GTDB taxonomy): Bacteria > Bacillota_I > Bacilli_A > Acholeplasmatales > Anaeroplasmataceae > Anaeroplasma. Next base: position 35,962 of record JAILIY010000178.1, on the reverse strand, counting down.
GATGCTACTACGTCTGACATAGTTAAATATAATTCTGTAGCTGTGTTGTTGTTACCGATAACCTTAACTTCAGTCTTATCATTACCATGTAATACATTTACATATAAAATTTCGTTTTGAGGATTTTCATCAGTAATAGCCTTATGGAAATCTATTTCATAGCGGAAACCTTCACGAGCCTTATTTAAACGGTCGTAAACTTCGCCTTCAACGAATTCTCCAGCCTTAGCGATGATTTCGCCTTCTGAATAGATTAATTCACCTGTTTCAGAATCGAATACATCCTTATTAGCTACAACGTCTTTAGAAAGTTCAAAGCCCTTAACTCTTGATAATACGTCTAGCTTTTGATTATATTTATAACGACCTACCTTTTGAAGATCATATTTTAGAGGGTTAAATAAACTTTCGTAAATTAATTCTCTTGCACCATCAACAGGAACTTTTTCTCCTTGACGAAGCTTAGCATATACTTCAATTGCAGCGTCTTCTGAATTTGTTGTATTATCCTTATCAAATGTTGTCTTAAAATGTTCATTATCGCCAAATAAGCTAATAATCTCTTCATTAGTATTTAAACCGAATGCTCTAAGAATAGTTGTAAGAGGGATTTTCTTACTACGGTTAAGCTTACCATACCAAACTTCTCCTCTTGAACCAGCTTCATACTCGATCCAAGAACCACGTGTTGGCATAACTGTACCAGTGAACTTAACGTCACCACTTTTCTTATCGATTTCCTTTGCGTAATATACACCTGAAGAACGAATAATTTGTGAAATAACTACACGTTCAGCTCCGTTGATTACGAATGTACCAACTTCAGTCATGTATGGAATATCACCGATGAATAATTCATGTGATATAACACTACCTGTTTGAGCATTTTCAAGTTCTACATTAACTTTAAGAGGACGAGAATAATTAATCTTTCTTAACTTTGATTCGACAACATCGAACTTTGCATCTTCAAAATGGTAATCTTTAAAATAAAGCTTTAAATCACCATTGAATGAAGAAATAGGAGATACATCTTCGAATACCTCATGTAAACCTTGATCTACGAATTCTTGAAATGATTTAGTTTGAATTTCAATTAGACCTGGTAATTCAACTGTAGTACGAACTTTAGAATAGTTACGTCTTACACTCTTCTTACCGTAATTGACATTCTTAAAACTACCATTGAACTCTTGATTTTCCATTAAAAGCACCTTTTGTAATTTTGTAATTACAGTTTCCCTTTCTTTTTAAAATGTATTTTTTGAGCTGTCGTTTGACTCTATAGAATAACTAAAAGGCCGCTCAACCTATATAAGGATAACCACAAATATATTTTATCTATAATTATAAATTATAGGGATTTAAAAATTAATAATTTTTCGCGTAAAAGGCAACTATACGCATTTTATTATTTTATTCTAAAACATCAAGAAAATCAATAATTTTCGTAAAAAAGAATATTTTTTTTACAAAAAGAAAAACAAATAAGCAAAATACTTATCTGTTTAACCTAATGCTATATCTAATATCATCATTAAAACGAAGCCAATAGCAAGTGACAAAGTAGCCCAATTTGAGTGCTCTCCTTGTTGGGATTCTGGTATCAATTCTTCTACTACAACATATATCATTGCACCTGCGGCAAATGATAAAACAAATGGTAATATTGAATCAATTACACCTGTTATGAGTAGGGCAATCGCGCCGGCAATCGGTTCAACCACACCACTTAAAACGCCCAAGAAAAATGCTTTTTTCTTTGACATTCCTTCAGCCTTTAATGGCATAGATATAATTGATCCTTCTGGGAAATTTTGTATTGCAATACCTATCGCTAAAGATAAGGCACCACCCATTGTAACCGTAGCGTTGCCAGACAAAAAGCCTGCAACAACAACCCCTACAGCTAATCCTTCTGGTATATTATGTAATGTAACTGCAAAGACTAACATTGTTGTCTTTTTTACTTTACTAGTTTTAATACCTTCTGGTGTATCACTATTGACATGTAAATGCGGAATAATACTATCTAATACCAATAGAAATATTATACCTAATAAAAAGCCTATACTCGCAGGAAGCCAATTTAATTTTTTATAGTTGTCGGATGCTTCTATTGCTGGGTTAAGTAATGACCAAATAGAGGCAGCTATCATAACTCCTGCGGCAAAGCCTATCAAAATTTTTTCTATTTTAACATTTAGGGATTTTTTCATGAAGAAGACTAAAAATGCACCTAATGCTGTACCTAAAAAAGGCACTAACAAGCATATTAAAACAATTAACCAATCATCCATATATTTTTCTCCTTATAAAAGACAATTAAATCCCCTATAATTCATTACTTTAATAAAGATTGAATATATGTCTTGATTTCTCCATCCTTAGCATTTTTAAAGAATAAATCCTTAAATGAATCTCTATCGATAGTTTCCATTAAGAAATCCTTATCAATCTTCTTTAAAATATCGATCATTGGTGTATGAGTGATTTCTTTAATACCATCTAAAATCTTCTTATTTCTTTGTTCAGGAATTACTCTTTCCTTTGGATAGCCTTGACCCTTAGGACCATTGAATAATTTTTCAAAACAATATTCTAAATTTAATTCAGCACCCCAGCCAAATCCTTTAGCGAATGGGAAGGCAACAGCATTACCATCATTGATTTGATTGAACATATATGCATCACTTGGATCAACGATGTGACCACATAATACATTAGGGAATGAATTAAGTGCTAGCATAGCACCTTCACCTGTACCACAACCAGTTACGACAAAGTCGCAAGCACCACTATTTAATAAAATAGCAGCCAGTAAACCATTTTGAACATATGTTAATGATTTATCCTCACTGTTAAACATACCGTAGTTATCTACTGTATGACCATATTTTTTTGCTACACAATGTAATGTACTATAAATTAAGTCATTCTTTGTAGCTTGTGAATTTTCGTTAATTAATGCAATTCTCATTTTTATTTTTTCCTTCTTTCTTAATTATTTTTTATGAAATATATAGGGACGTCTTAAACGTCCCCATTTATTTTATTATTGATTAGCTTTACCAACTGAACCAAACATTTCCATCTTAATCTTAACGATTTCTTTAATAGCTTCAAAACCAGGAGCCAATAATTTACGAGGGTCAAAACCTTTACCTTCTAAATCCTTACCAGCTTCGATATATTTTCTTGTAGCTTCTTGGAAATATAATTGACATTCAGTATTTACGTTGATTTTACAAACACCTAAAGAAATAGCTTTTTTTATCATATCTTCAGGAATACCTGTACCACCATGTAATACTAGTGGAATATCACCAACCTTAGCCTTGATAGCCTTTAAAGCATCAAAGTCTAATCCTTGCCAGTTTGCAGGGTATTTACCATGGATATTACCAATACCTGCGGCAAGCATATCAATGCCAGTATTCTTTAATACTAAGCATTCTTCTGGATCTGCAACTTCACCACGGCCGATAACGCCGTCTTCTTCTCCACCGATAGTACCTACTTCAGCTTCAACAGTTGCACCTAAGAAGTGTGCCTTAGCTACGATATCACGAGTTTTTTCTAGATTTTCTTCAAGACCATAATGAGATCCATCAAACATTACTGATGAATAACCAGCTAGTAATGCCTTTTGAGCACCTTCATATGTACCATGGTCTAAGTGTAGAGCTACTGGTACAGTAATGTTCATTGATTTGATCATTGCCTTTACCATATCTGCAACTACGTTAAAACCAGTCATATATTTATTTGCACCTTCAGATACACCTAACATAACTGGTGAATTTAATTCTTGAGCAGTTTGTAAAATGGCTTTTGTCCATTCTAAGTTATTGATGTTGAAGGCACCAACTGCGTAATGACCTTCCATCGCTTTTTGCATCATGTCTTTTGCGTTTACTAATGGCATAATTTAATTCCTCCTCAATAGTAACCTATTGATATAATTATATATCAATTTATTATCATTTACAAGTTAGTTAAATATAATTAACTTTGTAAAATTAACTGAATTCTACTTTCTCTGCCTACAGGAGATAAAGATGAATCATATTCTACAGAATACACCAAAGAATTTGGATATTTTTTCATAATAGTTCTCATTATACCTTTTGAGCATACATGACTTACAAGGCATCCAAATGGAGATGCAACTATAATCTTGTTATATCCTGCTTCTATTAGACCCATTACCTCAGCTGATACCAACCAGCCATCAGCTGTAGTACATTTAAATGATATTACTTCATCTGCAAATTTTTTTAATTCTAAATATGATAAGAATACATATCCATTATCTTTAAGTGGTTTATAAATTAATTTTTGTTTTTTGTTTAACCATTTAACGACAAATTTATTTATAAATCTAAATGGATTTAATTTATGTTTGTCAAAAAATTGATCAACAGTTGTATCAGCAATATACATACAATATGAAGTGAAGCCACTCATAAAATAATCTGCATTGTTCTTTTTTAAATAATCCTCTAAATTATTGTTTCCAAGCTCACATGATTTTATATATATTTCTCCTACAATTCCAACCTTTGGAAGGTCAATATTTTTTGTTTCGATTTTATTAAAATCATCTATAACTTCTCTTACTCGTCTTTTAAATGCATGTTTTTTTATTGATTTATTATTGGAGATATCTATAGATAATATCTTATTCCATTTATTATATAATTCTAAAGCTTTACCTTCTTCTTTTTCTTTAGCTCTTTTACAAAAATATAATGATTGTAACAAATCTCCATACAAAGCTGCTGAAATCAAGCTAAAGCCTAATTTTAGTGACAATTTAAAGCCTGGATGTTTTTCACTTCCACTCATATTAAGGGAGATGACTGGTAAATTTTCATAACCAGCACTTTTTAATGCTTTTTTAATCAAAAAATAATAATTGCCAGCCCTGCACGCACCACCCGTCTGTGGAATCAAAAATGCTATCTTATTTGGGTCATAAATGCCATGGTTAAGACTACTTATAAGCTGACCTACTATCAATATACAAGGATAACAAATATCGTTATTACAATATCTTAATCCCGTCTCTTCGATGTCTGGATTTTTATAATTTAAAACTTCCATCTTGTATCCAGCATTAATAAAAGCACCAGATATTAAATCGAAGTGATATTCCATCATTTCTGGTATTAAAATTGTATGAGTTTTACGCATTTTTTTCGTATAAATATTTCCCATAAGTTCTCCCTCAACTTATTTAAAATCGATAACAAATACAAAAAAATTATACAATATATATTCTTTAAAGTAAACAAATGAAAAAACAAAAAGACTACAAATGATATAACATTTATAGTCTTTAATAATTTATTATTCTTTACCGTCCCAACAATATGTACAAAGCTTATCAGGATCGATTTCACAAGCCTTCTTTAAGTCATCAATTCTATTGAATCTAAGTGATGTGAAATTTAATTCTTTTCTGATTTCTTCAACCATTTGTTCATATTTTTTACTATCTGGGTTTGCGTATTCAGCTAAAACTTCAGGTGATACATTATCGCCTTCTAATTTTTGAATCATTCTTCTTGTAATTAATTCCATTTCACTTGTTGAACGAGAGAAATTTAAATATTTACAACCATATACTAGAGGTGGACATGCACTTCTAATGTGAACTTCTTTTGCACCTGATTCATATAAGAATTCAGTTGTTTCTCTTAGTTGTGTACCACGTACAATTGAGTCATCAATTAAAAGTAAGCTCTTACCTTGAATTAAGTCATGTACTGGAATTAATTTCATCTTAGCAATTAAATTACGCTTAGCTTGAATTGTAGGCATAAAGCTTCTTGGCCATGTAGGTGTATATTTGATGAATGGTCTTGAGAATGGAATACCACTTTCATTTGAATAACCTACAGCATGGGCTGTACCTGAATCAGGAACACCTGCAACACAATCGCATTTAACATTATCTCTTTGGGCAATATATTTACCACAGTTGTATCTCATAAGTTCAACTGATAAGCCTTCATATGAAGATGAAGGATAACCATAATATACCCATAAGAATGTACATATTCTCATCTTATTTCCTGGAGCTACTAATGTCTTAACACCATCTGCGTTCATTACACATATTTCACCAGGTCCTAATTCTTTATAATCTTTATATCCTAAATTTAAATATGAGAATGATTCGAATGCGCAACAATAGCCGGCATCATTTTTACCGATTACGCATGGAGTTCTACCATATTTATCTCTTCCGACATAAATACCTTTTTCATTTAATATAACAAGAGTAAGCGATCCATCAACAGAATCTAAAGCGTGCTTAATACCATCAATTAAATTATCTTTTTGATTGATAATTGCCGCTACTAATTCAGTAGGGTTGATATCTCCGCCACTCATTTCTAGGAAATGTGAATTTCCATTATTGAATAACTCTTCTTCTAATTCTTTTGCATTGTTTATTTTAGATACAGTTGTAATAGCGTAAGTACCATGATGGCTCTTTACGATTAATGGTTGTGGTTCATAATCAGAAATACAACCGATACCACTGTTTCCATGCATTGATAAAATATCATATTCAAATTTAGTTCTAAATGGTGAATTTTCAATATTATGAATTGATCTGTTATATCCAGTATCCTTATTGTATACTGCGATACCGCCTCTTCTTGTACCTAAATGTGAATGATAATCTATACCAAAGAATAAATCAAATACACAATCTCTTTTAGATGTTACCCCAAAAAATCCGCTCATATCATTCGTCCTCCAACAAACAAAAAGATTTTATCATATTTTTTTATTTATTAAAATATAATATTCTCTTTTTTTTAATATTTTTAAAATTAATAATGCTTTCAAAAGAAAAAAAGAACTATAAATTATAATTTATAGTCCGATTTTTTATTAATTATTTGTGTTTGTGTTTTTAACGACAACGTCGTGTGCACCACCTTCAACGATAGAAACACTACTTACAAGTGTAAGTTTAGCCTTTTGTTGAAGTTCAGGAATAGTTAAAGCACCACAGTTACACATTGTATGACGAATCTTTGCAAGTGTAACACTTACAGTATCATGTAAAGGTCCAGCATATGGTACATATGAATCTACACCTTCAACGAAAGATAATTTTTGAGCTCCACCTAAATCATAACGTTGCCAGTTACGAGCACGTGCAGAACCTTCGCCCCAATATTCTTTCATGTAGTTACCATTTACTAATACTTTTTGAGTAGGTGATTCATCAAATCTTGCAAAATATCTACCTAACATACAGAAATCACAACCCATAGCTAATGCTAAAGTAATATGATAATCATGTACGATACCACCATCACTACAAATAGGTACGTAGATACCTGTTTCCTTATAATATTCATCACGAGCCTTAGCTACTTCGATAACTGATGTAGCTTGACCACGACCGATACCCTTAGTTTCACGAGTGATACAAATAGATCCACCACCGATACCAATCTTAACGAAGTCAGCACCTGCTTCAGCTAAGAAACGGAAACCTTCTCTATCAACAACGTTACCAGCACCAACTTTTACACTGTCACCATACTTAGATCTAATCCATTGAATAGTGTTCTTTTGCCATGCTGAGAAACCTTCACTTGAGTCGATACATAAAACGTCAGCACCTGCTTCAACAAGTGCAGGAACTCTAGTTTCATAATCTCTTGTATTGATACCAGCACCAACGATATAACGCTTCTTGTCATCTAATAATTCTAAAGGATTTTCTTTATGAGATGAATAATCCTTTCTAAATACGAATGATACAAGACAACCATTATCGTCAACGATAGGTAAACTGTTTAATTTATGTTCAAAAATAATATCATTAGCTTCCTTTAAAGTTGTTCCAACCTTTGCAGTAATCATCTTAGAAATAGGAGTCATAAATTCCTTAATCTTTAATGTTTCTTCCATTCTAGAAACTCTATAATCTCTTGATGATACGATACCTACAAGCTTACCTGTATTTGTACCATCAGATGTAATAGCTATAGTAGAGTGACCAGTTTCTTCTTTTAATCTTAATACATCACCTAAAGTGTCTTCTGGTGATAAATTAGAATCTGATTGAACGAAACCAGCTTTATAGCTCTTAACTTTCTTTACCATTTGAGCTTGATTTTCAACTGTTTGAGAACCATAAATGAAAGATACTCCACCTTCTTTTGCAAGTGCAATAGCCATTGTATCATTTGATACTGATTGCATGATTGCAGAAATTAGAGGGACATTCATTGTAATTTTTGGTTCTTCACCCTTTTTAAATTTTACTAAAGGTGTCTTTAAACTAACCTTTGAAGGAATACAATTTTCATCTGAATAACCTGGAACTAATAAATATTCACTAAATGTATGAGATGGTTCATCATAATAAAATGCCATGCTTAAATACCTCCACAAAAATAATATTTTTCTAATTGTACCACTCTAAGAATATATTTTCAATATATTTTTTCTTTTAAAAACATTTTTATTTTTTAAATTTTAAAAAACACCTAGATTTACAATCTAAGTGCTACTTTTTACGTTAATTCTTCAATTATTTCTTTTATATTTTTACCTTTAATTCTCTTTCTGATATCTGTCAATTCTTCTTCAATCATATTATCTAAGGCTTTCATACCTAACATTTCAACTGGAGCCTTATCGTCAGTTAGAATTAAATTTTTATTATCAACAATCAAAAGGTTGTCATATACAGATGTCATCATTTTTTTCAATGAGGAATCATCTATTTTGTCTAAATTGTTATGAAGCTTTTCTTTTACATCTATTGAACTTGCGAAAAGTTCGCTGTTTGAAGAATCAGTATCAGCTACATATGTATAATCAAAGACAGAAGCAATTGTGCTTTTTAGATAATTAGTTATAGATTTTTTAGATTCGTCATATAGATTCATATTTACAACCATATTACCATCTTCTTTTAAATGTTTTTTAACTAATTTAAAGAATTCTTGAGAAGACATTTGAAATGGAATGGAAATATCTCTATATGCATCTACCATAATGATGTCATATTTCTTTTTAGTTGTGTTTAAAAATGCTCTACCATCTTCAACTGTGACATCTACACAATCTGGTAAATCAAAATATTTTCTTGCAATTTTAACTACTTTACCATCTATTTCTACCCCATCAAATTCTAAATTTTCATTTGGAAAATAATTGAGACATTGAGTAGCGTAAGTGCCAGTACCTAAACCTAAAATTAATATTTCTAATTTTTTATCATAGACATCATTCATTAAAGGAGCTGCCATTGCGTAATCATAATAATAACCTGTCAGGCATTTTTGTTTCATCTTCACAGATTGAACGCCAAATAATACGTTTGTTGAAAATATTATTTTGTCATCATCCTCTGTGACTTTTAAATAATTATATTGAGATTCACCCTCATAAATGATATTTGATTCCCAAAATGCTACTTTTATTTTATTTGAAGAAATTATACCAATTATAAAACAACAAGATAAAATGATACCACATCTAATTGCATATTTATGAGCTGTAATAAAATACATCATACAAATGATATATAATATCACACTAAATATAACAAATGTCATACTTGTACCAACAAACGGAATAGATACGAATGTAGGAATAAATGTACCAATTATAGAACCAATCGTATTAAATGCTTCAATTTTACCTACAATTTTACCATTATCCTTTAAATCTTTAGTCGCAAATTTAACGATATTAGGTGTTACCATACCTAAAATCATCAACGGAAATACAAAGACTATAAGACAACTTATCAAAGATGCCCATATAAGATAATTCCAATTGACAAAAAGTGCCAAAAATATAGCTATTCCAGCTATAATAAATTTACCAAACAATGGTATTAATATAATCCAAGTAGCAGCGATAAATAACCAAACAAATAACCTATCTGGCTTTTGGTATTTATCTGCCATTTTTCCGCCAATTATATTACCTAATGCCATAGCAATCATAATTACACCAATTACGATTGTCCAAACTATTTGTGATGATGAAAAATAAGGCGATAATAATCTTTGTGCGCCAAGTTCTACTGCCATTACACTCATGCCTGAGAAGAAGCCTGTCGCATAAAATATCCATTCTTTCTTTATGTAGTCCGTAATCTTGTTCATAATATCCTCACATTTAATTATTAGGGTATTTATCTTCTAATTCTATCGAAGCAATTGCGTTTAAGCTTAAATCATCGTAATGTGGTATTTCTTTAATTTGATAATATCCAGCTACAGCTATCATAGCTGCATTATCTGTACAATATTTTATTGAAGGTATGCAAACATTAAATTCACAAGCTTCATCTAAAAAACGTTCCTTTAATCCTTTATTTGCAGATACTCCTCCAGCAACTATTATATTTTTAACATTCTTTTCTTTACATAAAGCTATAGTTTTTCTAACTAAAACCTCTGTTACAGATGCTTGGAATGATGCACATAAATCATTGACATCAATTGTCTCATTTCTTTGATCAGCGTTGTGCTTTAGATTAATAACAGCACTCTTTAAACCAGAAAAAGAAAAATTATAGCTTCCATCATCTAAATATACTCTAGGTAATTTATATGTATCTTTACCTAAATGAGCAAGTCTATCAACATGTGGACCACCTGGATAAGGAAGGCCTACAACACGGGCAACCTTATCATATGCCTCACCTACTGCATCATCTAGTGTCTCACCTAATATTTCAAATGAAAAATGCTTCTTCATATAAACTAATTCAGTATTGCCACCAGATACTAAAAGTGCGATACAAGGAAATTTCATTTCATGTTCTATAGCATTTGCATAAATATGACCAGCTAAATGATGTACGCCAATAATTGGTTTATTATACATCATCGCAAATGTTTTAGCGGCATTTAAACCAACAAGTAAAGAACCAATTAGACCAGGTCCTTCTGTAACTGCGACTAAATCGATATCTTCAGGCTTTACATTGGCAACCTTAAATGCTTCTTCAAAAACCATTGAAACTTGATATACGTGATGACGAGAAGCTACTTCTGGTACAACACCACCAAATTTCTCATGAATTTTTATTTGAGAATTTATTACATTTGATAATACTTCTTTACCATCACGTACGATTGAAACACTTGTCTCATCACATGATGATTCAACACCTAATACTAGCATTAATTATCACCTCTTGTAATTAAAGAATAATTAATTCTTAACACTTTATCTAAATCCTTGGGATTCATTTCTATTTGAAGTCCTATCTTTCCACCACTAAATATAATTTTATCTAATTCCTTACCAGTTATATCTATGATAGTTGGGAAAGCTTTTTTCATACCAATTGGTGAACAGCCTCCTCTAATATAACCAGTTATGGCGTTGATATCCTTAACATGGATCATTTCAAGTGATTTTACATTAAAGGCTTTAGCGGCAAGCTTTAAATCTAATTCCTTCATTACAGGTATGACACAAACATAATATTTTTTATCATTCCCTACTGTAACTAATGTTTTAAATACTTTATTTGGATCTTCATTTAAAAGTCTAGCAACTTCAGTTCCTTCAACACAAACACCTTCCTCATGAGGATATTCATATACATTATATTTAATTTTCTTTTGATCTAATATACGCATAGCGTTTGTCTTATCCATATAACACCTCAAAACTTAAAATTTGATTTGTAAGACTAAAGCGTCCTCCCCATCACTATAATAAGCTTTTCTTTCATGTATTTTTTTGTATCCAACCTTTTCGTATAAACCTATAGCAGGATTATTTGTTCTTCTAACCTCAAGTATTGAGTCTTTAGCACCTTTGCCTTTTAATTCATCAAAGACATAATTTATTAATTTATAACCGATTCCTTGTCTTTGGTAATCCTTATCTACACAAAAATTTAAAATCTCTATAGTTTTACCATCGAAAATGGTTGATATATATCCATCTATAAAATTATCATTTATATCGACATAAACATAAGCAATTTCACTTTTTGATGCTTTTTCTAAAAATTCGTATCCTAGCGAATGATTAAATACACTATTTTCTAGTTCAATTACTCTATTTATATCTTTTATTTCTAATCTTCTAATCATGAAGGTTTCTTTCAGCCTCAGTTTCTCTTAAATAATTAGGTTCAAGTAAAGTTGGGACTTCTACTTTTTCTTTATTTTCTAAAACATATAAAGGATTAACTTTAAAATCTTCTCCTGAAACAACATTATCGTGTTCTTTAGATAATAATTCTTCATTTGGATACATGCCTTCCTTTAAGATACACGTATTAGTTTTCATATCTATGATTGATGAAAATGAATTTCCACGTCTAGCATCTATCATTGCTAAAACCTTACCATCCATATTAGATGATATAAGCTTTAATGTTGAAATAGTATAAAGTGGCTTATTTAAAAAGACAGCCATCATCTTACCTACTGTCACAGCCATTCTTACTCCAGTGTATGAACCAGGTCCATAACCTACTATTATCTCATCTAAATCATTTGAAGTAATATTGTGATTTTTCAAAATTAAATCTAATTTAGATACGATATTTTTAGAATGGTCATTTTGTCCTTTAATGTAGATTTCTTCTAAGACTTTTTTATCTTTACAAAGACAAATATATAAATTTTTAGTTGCTGAATCTAATATTAAAGAATACATTTTAACATCTCCTCATAGCCTTCATATCTTTTGCCATTAAAAGATATTTCAATTTGTCTTTTATTCTCATCTAATCTTAAAAGCTTAATTAAAATAAATTCATTTGGCAATATTTCTTTTACTTGATATGGCCATTCTATAACACATATGTTATTAGAATCCATATATTCTTCTAAATCAAAATCTTGATTTAGACCATCTAATCTATACAAATCTAGGTGATATAAATATAAATTGTCACCTTTATATTCCTTAACTATCGTAAATGTTGGAGAATTAATGATTTTTTTAACGCCTAAAGCTTTACCGATTCCCTTAGTAATTGTCGTTTTACCAGCAGATAAATCACCATCTAGTAATATTACATCATTAGGCTTTAAAATTTTACCGATTTTTTCACCAAGTTCAATTGTCTCTAAATTACTGTTTGTAAAAAATACCATAAATTCACCACCAAACAAAAATATTATACTATTTTATTAATAAAATAAAAAGTATAAAAATGAAAGAGGCCCTTCAAGGCCTCTTCTTATTTTTTCTCAGCGCACGCTTTACATAATGCAATAAAGCTTTCTTCATCAAGTGATGCACCACCAACAAGACCACCATCAATATCTGGTTGAGATACTAATTCTTTGACATTAGATGGCTTCATAGAACCACCGTAAAGAATTCTCATTCTATCAGCTATTTCAGCTCCATAATTCTTAGCTAATAAGCTTCTAATAAATTTACATGCATCTTCAGCTTCTTGGCTTGATGCACTCTTACCAGTACCGATTGCCCAAATTGGTTCGTATGCAACAATGATGTTATCTGGATTATCAATTGTAACACCTCTGAAGGCTTTTACAATTTGTAATTCCAAAATTGCATTAGTTAAACCATCTTCACGTTCAGCTAAATTTTCACCAACGCACACTATAGGTTTAAGCTCTGTTTCCAAAGCTTTCTTAATCTTAGCGTTTATTTTTTCATCTGTTTCATTATAATAGGCTCTTCTTTCACTATGTCCTATAATAACATAATCAACTTTAGTATCCTTTAACATAAAAGCAGATATTTCACCAGTATAAGCACCATAATCATTTTCATTCATGTTTTGGCCACCAATTTTTAAAACTTCAGCTCTCTTTACAAGATCACGAAGAATAATTGCTGGGGCGCAAATAACGCAATCAACACCACTTGTTGGTAATTTTGAATCTACATTCAAAACGAAATGAATGGCATCATCTCTAGTGTTATTCATCTTCCAGTTACCGGCTAGCATTGGTTTTCTCATATTAAAATCCTCTACTTTCAAAAATTACTTTTCAAGTATTGTAGCGATTTCTGCAATTGCAAGTTCAGCTTGGTCTCCGTTTGCTTCAATTACAACATTTTCACCACTAGGAATAGCTAGTGACATTAAACCTAAAATAGATTTAACATCAACTGTCTTATCATTATAATGTAGATTAATGTCAACTGAATACTTATTAGCAGCTTGAACAACCATAGCAGCTAAACTAGCATGTAATCCTACAGTACTTTTTACGATAATACTCTTTTCCATAAATAATGTCCTCCAATAATTTGTTTTTTTCTTCTCTCCAATATTATATATGATGAATTACTTTTCATCAACACATGCAATACCAGGTAATGTCTTACCTTCAAGGTATTCTAATGATGCGCCACCACCAGTAGAAATATGTGATACCTTATCTGCATAACCTAATTGTTCTGCAGCTGCAGCTGAATCACCGCCACCGATAATTGTAGATGCGCCTTCCTTAGTTAATTTAGCTAATAAGTCACATACACCAACTGTACCTGAAGCGTAATTTTTCATTTCGAATACACCCATAGGTCCATTCCATACTACAGTCTTAGCACCAGCTAATTCCTTAGAGAATAATTCTAAAGTCTTAGGACCGATATCTAAGCCCATATCATCTTGATCAAATGCATCAACACTCTTAGCAACGCCCTTAGTGTCTTCGAATGCCTTATTAACTAAAGCGTCAACTGGTAATATAATCTTACCATTAGCCTTTTCTAATAAGCTCTTTGCTAAATCAACGAATTCTTGATCTTCACAACGAGAAGCACCGATATTCTTACCTTGGCTCTTTAAGAATGTGAACATCATAGCACCACCAACTAAAACCTTGTCAGCCTTAGAAATTAATGCTTCGATAACACCGATCTTATCACTAACCTTAGAACCACCTAAGATTGCAACATATGGTCTTTTTGGTTCATCAACAGCGCCACCAATGAACTTGATTTCTTTTTCAAGTAAGAAACCAGCAGCTGTTTCTTTAACATTTGATGCGATACCAACATTTGATGCAGCAGCTCTATGTGCTGTACCGAATGCATCATTAACAAACATATCACCAAGTGATGCCCAATATTTACCTAATTCAGCATCATTCTTTGATTCTTTCTTAGTTTCTTTGTTTGCTTCAACATCAAAATCTTCATATCTTGTGTTTTGGAACATAAGGATTTCGCCATCCTTTAAGTTCTTTGCAGCATCTTCTAATTCTTTGCCCTTAGTAGCATTTACGAAATTAACCTTCTTACCGATTAATTCTTCTAATCTCTTAGCAACTGGTGCGATATCGTTTTTTGCAACATCTTCAGCACTCTTAACTCTTCCTAAATGAGAGAATACGATTGCCTTACCACCGTTGTCGATAACATATTTTATTGTAGGTAATGCAGCACGTACACGTGTATCATCTGTGATAACGCCGTTTTTCATTGGAACGTTAAAATCAACACGGATTAATACCTTTTTACCTTTAACTTTTAAATCTGAAACAATTTTCTTAGCCATGATTAAAATAAACCTCCAAAATAATCACTTTCTACCAATAATTATATCATAAACTTATTTAAAATAAATATCCTATAATTAATTTTTTTGTGATAATGTTTTCCAAAATGAACAAATGGGAATAGTAAGCCATTCCCATCATTTTTCTATTCAATTATTTCTACATATTTATTAGCATTTATAGATAATATATATCCAAATCCTATTGTAAACATAAGCAACAATACATCCATTAAAATGAAACCTAAATTTATGCTAAATACAGCTGCTATCGCTCCAACTATAATTATCAACACACTTAAACCTGTACCAAGCAACAATGAAATTAAAACATTTGTTGATTGCTTAATTGCTTCCTTTTCATCTTGCCAATCAAGTTTAGGATTCTTTAAGCTGATAATCATATCTACTATAGATACTAAAAACGAATGTAAAATAATTCCAACAATAATACAAACAATAACTATGATACTAGGCTTTATTAATATACATGAAATAGCGGCACCAACGACTGAAAATGCTGCTGTAACTAAACCAGATAACAACACTTTTGCAAATACATATTTCCTATAATCTATTGGCATAGTCTTTAATACATAGAAATTTTTACCTTCCAAATTTATTGAAACACAAGCTGGTGTTTGGATAGCCAACACACACAACATCACCGTAAATAAAACTAAAGGTAACATCTCATATGAATCATTTCTAAATTGATATGACATAAATATACCCATAAATATGACCATAATACCAGACAGTGATCCATTTATAAAATATAGTTTGTTACCAAAGAATTTTTTAAGTTCTAATCTAAAGAATGTTGAAAATGAATTTTTAACATCAAGATATTTTTTCTCATATTTCTTGCTTGTCTTTTTAGCGATAGTAAGAAAATGAATCTTTTCAAAAAATAAACTTATAAATAATGATACGAAAACTAATAATAATATATTTATAGCTACATAAACTAAAACCCATAATATTACTAAACTATCTCTTGTCAAAAACCAATTGGTAGGATTAATCCATATCATACCTTTGGCCATAGATACCATTTTGGATACATCTTTTACACCATTTTCATCTACCTCAACTGAATTAAATGAAAATGATACATAAAATACCGCTCCTAAATATATCATGTACGCTATTATCAATAAGATGTTTCCAAATCTAAACTTATCAGTGATTAATGTAAATAATGTACAAATAATCGCGCCAATAGATAAAGGAAGCGCAGGTATAAAAAATGCAGATAATATACCAAAAGACAAAATTGTATAGTCTGTTAAATCATAATAGACAGACATCACAAATGTAACTATTGTCGATGGTAACATTATGACTAAAGAATATAAAATAACACTTAAATATAATGAAAATAATTTTGATAATATTATTTGACTTTTCTTTATTGGCATAGCTGCCAAGTTATCATAATCTTTACTTTGAAATATATAATTAACTTTTGTTATAGACATAACACAACACATAGTTGTCGCAAAGCCTGAAAAAATATAAACATTATATTTTAAATCTGCATTACCTTGCTTTAGCTGCATACCAAAAGAAAGAGAATATATACCAACTAAAAACGATATGAAAAATAACATCGCGATAACAAAGCCTAAAAGGGATAGGCTTTTCTTGCTCTTTTTTATCTTTCTAAAATCAAAAGCTTCAATGAATTGAACTTTTAATAAACTTGCTAATGTACTCATTCGAATAATTCTAAGAATTTATCTTCAAGTGAACTATCGCCCTTAACCTCTTCTATAGTTCCAGCCTCAACAATTCTTCCATCCTTAATAATGGCTACCTTGTTACAGAATTTTTCTACAACTTCAAGCACGTGACTTGAAAAGAAAACCATTGTTCCAGTTTGTACTAATTCCTTAATACATTCTTTTAAATCGTGGCTAGCCTTAGGATCTAAACCTACAAATGGTTCATCAAGTACAAATAATTTAGGCTTGTGACATAAAGCCGAAATAATTGCGACCTTTTGTTTCATACCATGTGAATATGTAGAAATAAAATCACCTAATTTATCTTCTATTCCAAACATAGTTGCGTATTTATGAATAAGTTCGTTTTTTTCTTCCTTAACTCCATAAATATTACATACAAAATCTATATATTGAATACCTGTTAAATGTTCATATAATTCTGGATTATCTGGCAGATAAGCTAAATCCTTTTTATATCCAATCGGATCTTCTTCAATTGTCTTACCATTAAATTTAATAATTCCACTATCAGCTTTGTGTATTCCTACAACACATTTGATAGTTGTTGATTTACCAGCACCATTTGGACCGATAAATCCATAGATGTCTCCATCTTCGATATTTAATGTAATATCATCAATGGCTTTTACATTAGACTTTTTATAAGTCTTTGTAATATTTTTAATTTCAAGCATATATATTTTCTCCCCTATTTTGCCTTTAAGGCTCTTGTGGCATTTAAAATAGCTAAAATCAACACACCTACATCTCCAAATATCGCAACGTACATTGGAAGTTCAAAATTTAATATTTTGAATGCAGATATAATTGATAAAACCATAATACCAACTTTTATTATAAGGGAAATAAATATATTTTCAAGTACTATAACTTTTGTCTTTCTTGCGATTCTTTTCATTTTAGGCAAAGCATTTAAATTATCATTTAATACTACTATATCACTTGCCTCTATTGCGCTGTCACTTCCAGCTTGGCCCATTGATACGCCTACATCACTTAAGGCTAAAACTGGGGCATCATTTATTCCATCTCCTACAAACATTACTTTGTTAGTATCTTCTGATTTGATAATTTTAGAGGCGATTTCTACCTTATCCTTAGGTAATAATGAATGATAGTATTCTTTTATGCCAAGTCTTTCACATATAGATTTGACGCTACCAAAAGTATCACCTGACAATACTACAATTCTAATATTTAATTCTTTTAATTTATTAATTGCCTCGATTGCCTCATCCTTAAGCTTATCTTCAAGAACTATAGAACCAATTAATTTATTGTCTTTGGCTATAAATAATTCAGAACCGATATCGCTACTTTGACTAACATCAATATTGTATCTTCCTAATAATTTCTTACTACCTAATAAATAGACACTACCGTCTTTCTTACCAACAACGCCATAGCCCGGTTGTTCTTCTATATCAAATTCATAACCTAAACAATTATAATTGTTTATAGCCTTAGCTAATGGGTGAGTTGATTTTGATTCTAAGCCCTTAGCTACTTTCATAAGTTCTTCTTTATCAGATGAAATAATATCTCTTATCTCAAATTCACCTTTTGTCAATGTACCAGTCTTATCTAATATTATAGTATCGACACTACATAAATCTTCAAGGTGAGAACTGCCTTTTATAATAATCTTTTTCTTGGCAGCTGCCCCAATTCCTGAAAAGAATGTTAGTGGCACAGACACAACTAAAGCACAAGGACACGAAATAACTAAACAAATTAAAGCTTCTTTAATAAATAACCTGTAATCAGTTATATCAAAGCCGTGAATAAAACCTAATATAGTTGGTGGTAAAAGCGCTAGTAACAAAGCAATTAACACAACTATAGGTGTATAATATTTTGCAAATTTAGTAATAAATTTCTCGCTTTTAGCTTTATACATAGTTGAATTTTCTACTAAATCTAATATCTTTTTTTGAGTTGAATCATTATATTCTTTACTTACTTTTATTTTTAAAGGTGTACTTAAATTTATTGAACCACTCAATATAATATCACCTTCAATTACATCTACATCTAGTGCCTCACCAGTCAAAGATGCACAATTTATGGCACCATTAGATAAACTAATTCCATCAACAGGTACCATCTCACCTGGCTTAATAATTATAATATCATCTATTTTTACATCACAAGGATTAATTATAGTTCCATCCAAAAGCATTACATCAAAGACCTGAAGCTTCATTGTCTCTAAAATCTTATTTCGGCTCTTATAAACAGCCATCTTTTCAAATACTTCACCTATTTGGAAAAATATCATTATCGCAACTGCTTCTTTATATTCATTATGAGAAAATAATCTCATTAAAAAAGCCCCAATAGTTGCTAGACTCATCAAAAATAATTCATCTAAGAAATTGCCTCTTAAAATATTTTTTATAGCCTTATATAAAACATCTATTCCAATAATTAAATAGGCTGTTATATAAAAAGACAAATAAATCATCTCAGATTTAAATGAATCATTTAATATGACATGTTCTAAAAGAATCGTAAAAATCCAGACAATAGTAGATATTATAATTCTAATAATTAATATCTTGTTTTCCTTAATCATTAACCAATTACCTCAAAATCTGGTTCTTCTTTCTTTATAAATTCTATGCACTTTTCATATAGTGATTCGTTATCAAGATTAAATAATATCTTACCTGATACATAAGATATATTTGCTTCAACGCCCTTCATCTTATTTAATTTTCTTTCAATCTTTGATGCACAATTTGCACAACAAATACCTTTAAATTTAATCATTTTTTCCATTATATTCACCTACTTTTGATTAAACAGTTGAATAACTGTTCAACTATATTATATCATATAAATAGTCGTTGTCAACAAATAGAAAAAATAAGAACCACATTTTTTAATGTGATTCTTACAATTCTTTGATTCCATTAATTATAAAACTAATGTCATCATTATCTTCTTTTAGATTGCCGTTAACTAAATACAATTTATTGTATGAAATCTTATAATTAATAGTACTATATGTCCTAGGGAATATAACAAATCTCATTTCATTATTCTTATCCTTAAGACTTCCAACCATCATTAAATCATTGTTTTTGGTCTTTATTTCTTTAATATTTAAAAATTGAACTATTACGTTACAATTAAATCCTAGTTTCATTCTATTAAAATTATAAGTTTTATATTGTTTTTCTAATTTATTGATATTAGTAAACAAATTGTATTTTAAGTTAATATTTATGTATTTATATTCGTTTTCTTTTAATGTTTCAAAATCAAGTTCTCCATCGTCCTCTTTAGAGTCAATGAATTGCATAAATATTTGTTTTTCATTATTTACGCTATCTAACATTGATTTTTTTGTCTTATTAAATGAATCTAAAGCTCCAGAATAGATTAACGCATCATATTCTTCATTAGTTAAGAAATTTAGTCTTTCCTTCATTTCATCAAAATTCTTAAACAGACCCTTATTTCTTTCTTCTATTATTCTATCGACAGTATTTTTGTTAATTGACTGAATAGAGGAAAGAGGCATATAAATAACTTTATTAAAGCTTATAAAATTAGCTTTTGAAATATTAATATCTGGTTGTCTTATTACTAAGCCTCTTGTCATTGAATACCTAATGTATTTTTCTCTATCAATTGAATTTCTAGAAATGTTATCTAGTAATACCATCATATAAACATCAAAATGATTAGCCTTAAACCAAGCTAATTGATAAGAAAGTAAAGAATAAGCTACACTATGTGATTTATTAAAACCATAATCTGCAAACCTATATATTAAATCATATATAGTGTTTAAAGTATTGATATCATAATTGTTTTTTAAACCACCATCAAAAAACTTATTCTTTAATAAGTCTAGTTTCTTAGAATCCTTCTTTGATATGGCTCGTCTCAATAAATCAGCTTCTCCTAGTGAAAATGAAGCGAACTTTCTCGCAATTTCCATTATTTGTTCCTGATATACTATAATACCATATGTCTCTTCTAATATTGGCTTTAGATCATTATGTAAATAATCAAATTTTGAACCATGTCGTCTTTTTATAAATTCATCAACATTGTCCTTAGGTCCTGGTCTATATAAAGCATTAAGGACTATTAAATCATTGAAATGTTCTGGTTTAAGTTTCCTTAAATACACAGACATGCCTTTTGATTCAAATTGGAATATACCTAATGTATCACCGTTTTGATAAACTCTATATGTATTGTAATCATCAAGAGGGATATTTCTTAAATCTTTCATTGAAAAATTAATTCTATCCATCATTTCCTTAAGTAATGTCAAATACCTAATACCTAAGAAATCCATTTTTAGCAAACCTAATTCTTCTAGATCTTTAGCTTCAAATTGAGACTGATAAATATCTATAGAGCCATTCATCAATGGAATGAATCCATCTAATGTCTCACTAGATAAAATAATACCAGCTGCGTGAGTTGAAGTATGTTGAGGAAGGTTTTCTAATTTAGATGACAATCTTAATAAATTTGATATTTCCATATCATCTTTATAATAATCTGTTATATGTTCAAGCCCATATTCATCAATCGCTTCACTTAATCTTTTCACTCTAGTTGAATCGATACCTAAAGCTTTAGATACTGCATTGATAGCTGATTTGATTTTAAATTTATCAAAAGCTACAATACTACAAATCTTGTCATCGCCATATAAATTTTTAACATAATTTATTACTTCCCCTCTTTTTTCATCAGGGAAATCTGTATCAATATCTGGCATTGATACACGTTCCGGATTTAAAAATCTTTCAAAATATAGATTGTATTTTATTGGATTGACATCAATTATCCCTAAACTATATGACACTAAGCTTCCTGCCGCACTACCACGTCCTGGCCCAACTAAAATATCATTTTGTTTAGAATATCTAATGAAATCCCAAACAATTAAAAAATAGTCATCATAACCCATCTTATGGATTATATCAAGCTCGTAGTTTAGTCTATCGACATATAATTTATTTTTAATAAAGCCTCTCTTTTCAAGGCCCTTTAAACATAAACTTCTTAAAAATTCTAAAGAACTTAAGCCTTTAGTATTAGGAAATTTAGGAAGAAACGCTTTAGTTTCAAATAGCTTTAGATTTATATTTGAAATAATATATTCTAAATTCGAATCTGTTTTAGGTGTAATTAAAAAGGAATAATCATTATTTAAATTGATTTTATTTTCTGCAATCTTATATAAAATATCTAATACTTCTTTGTCATCATTATACAAGTATAATGATTTATGAATATTAATGATTTTAATTGATTGGTTTAAACAATAATCCATAAATTCTTTCATTTTATGATCATTAGGATTATTAGTTAATGAAATACCAATATAATAATTATTTTTATAAATGTACGATAATAATTTATCTATCTCATCATAATTTTCATTAATATATAATTCTCTTAAATATAAATCATATGGAATTATTACAAATGAATCATCCTTAAAGTCTTCTAAAACATCAATTAATAATTCTTTTCCTAACTGATTATTTGAAGACAAGCTAACAAGTTTTTTAAAAGATTCATTTGATTTTGGATATATCAAAGCTTTAATTAAATTATTGTCATAAATATAATTTAAATCTAATCCGATAATAGGTTTAATATTATTATCAATACACTTCTTATAAAATTTATAAGCCCCGTGTAGGTTATTATCAGTCATAGATAAAAAATCATGATTACATTTTCTTGCATAAGAAATATAATCATCAATTTTATTGATAGATTCCATCATGCTATATTCAGTTTTGCCATATAAGAATCCCTTCACTGATAACACCTCGTTAGTTTATATTTTACTACAAGATGAATCAATATTCATTATTTCTTTTCCTTTTTTTATAAATTATAAATCCTACTACTAGTCCAATTAATAAAACCCAAACAACAATTAAATTAATAGAAACAACAATTAAAGCTGTATTAGATGATTTTTTACTGCCAACGACATTAATAATCATCTTTTTAGTTGTACTTAAACCACTTGAATTCATACAGAATACATCAGCTGTATAGCTTCCCTTCTTGTTGTAGTCGACATTTGAATCATCAATTGTTAAAGATGATTCAATATTTGGATCACTCTCATCACTTACTATTACATAAGAAAATAGATCAATATTAGTATTCTTCTTAATTTCAACATTATCTATTATTTCAATATCTGGTGCTTTATAAGATACTAAGCTTACTCTAGCTGTATCAGATACTTGATAAGAACCATCAGTATACGTATACCAAATATCATACACTCCAACCGCGTTAACTATATTGTGATTAATCGAAAGATTATCATAATTAATTTGAGTATTATCTTCTATTATTACATTGTCATAAAATGGATATTCATCAATATCAAATTTATAATCTAATATGATATCTCTACTCATTAACGTCATTTTAGGTGTAATATCGTCGACGATATTTATATTAATCGTATAATACTCAGTAACATTATTGGTATTAGTAACACTGACAGTATATTCGTAAGAACCAATTTCTGAGGTATCTAAAGGTGGATATATTATCTTATTTGAAATATCCCCATCATATGGATCAAATGCTTGAAAATATTGATTCATATCGATTGAAGAATTAACATTTATAGAAAGTGTATTAAAAGATCCACTAAATATAATTGATGGTTTTGAATCATCATACACATTAATTTCATAGGAAATTTTAGATGTGTTATTATATTCATCTGTTACGCTCATTAATACATCATAAGTACCAACTGTATTCAAATCGGCACCTGATATTAATTTAATAGTACATTCATTAGAATAATTATCTTTATAGACTATATTATTTTCGTAATCGAATGTTGAACCTCTCTTTACATTTATTTGATCTTTTACTACTTCAACTGTTGGCTTTACATTGTCTACTACATGAAAGGCTATTAAACACTTATAATTTGTACAAGTACCAGGTATATATTTGCTGTCAAATGCCTTATACCAAACATAATATGTTCCAACCTTACTAGTATTGATGTTTTTAAAATAATACATCCAATCCCCATTTGTATCATACGAAATATAATCTGATTCTAAAGCGAGATTATTTCTATAAAGTATAGCTCTAGGGACATTTTTATATTCGTTAGGTGATTCGCCTATATTCAAATATATATTAGTATTGAACCACTCATATCTAAATGTATCTCCCGCATATGCTTTAAAACCAAATATCAAAAGCGTCATAAAGCATAAAAATGAAATAATATAAACACGAATATGCTTCAAATTTAACACC
This sequence comes from Acholeplasmatales bacterium, assembly GCA_024695025.1. Taxonomy (GTDB): domain Bacteria; phylum Bacillota_I; class Bacilli_A; order Acholeplasmatales; family Anaeroplasmataceae; genus Anaeroplasma. Next base: position 11,386 of record JAILIY010000178.1, on the reverse strand, counting down.
AGCCTCTATTTAACACTTTTTTCATTATTAAAAGCCATAATAAACTTCATCAAATGAGACGATCTTTTTGGATGGTCAAGATTAGATAATTCATTTATATAAAATGATTTAAGATAATTATCATTTGATTTAACTAAAATAGGTAATACTTTTTCAAAAATATAATCTATTTTTTCTTGTGGTTCTTTGCACACAAAATAATTGACAAATAAAGGATCATAATCTAAATGATAAAATAAATCAGTCTTGTTTTTTACAATAGATAAATATGATCTTCTATCATTTGCTATCTTTCTCAGCATTTCTGCAAAAGGCAATAATTTATCATAAGATGCTTTTATATATTCAAATTTATTATTCATAAAGCAATTTATAGTATTTAATGATGATGTATATTTTTCGTCTTTAATTCCTCTTAAATATTTAAAATATTGATTACTTGAATTATTTTTTAAGAAATATAAACAAATATAATATCTTAATTCTTCTAACATTGATACCTCTAAATTAGTTATAAAATATGCTTCTAAATCTCTGTAATATTCTATACAATCTACAGTATTTAGGGCAAAACTTGCTTTAAATAACACTAATAATCTAGCAACTTCTAACTCTTCAGTTAACATATAACTATCTAAAGATTCAACAGATTTTATTGCTTCCTCAAATCTATATGAATGAATTAACAAAAATCCACTAATTATTGAAAATATAATGAAATCAACTTCTGGTAGTGAAGAAACATATTCAATTACTTTATCAAATATTTCTTGAGCCACATTATATTGTTCAATAGATACATAATAAATTAGTTTTAAAATGTCAGTTCTATAATTAGAATAATTAAATTCATCAACTTTAGCTTTAATGAAATCAAGATCATGATAAATATAAGAATTCATAGCATCTTCCAACATTAAACCTGATTTTATCAATCTATCTATATCTTCCTTTGTTAAATGTGACTTTATACAAATTTCTTCTAGAATATCGAGATTAGGACTAATCTTATTATTCTCAATTTTTGATAAATATGATTGGGAACAACTTCGACCAGCTAGTGCTTCTAATGTCATTTTGTATTCTTTTCTTTTACTCTTAATCTCAATGCCAACAACATCATGAGTTCGTTTTTTGTGAATCAAACATGATTGTCTTCTTTTGTGTTCTTCTAAAAATTTATTTACTGTCTTAGTATTCATAGTAGTCCTCCTAGTATTTACCATACATTTTTATTATATGGATATTTTTGAGAAAAGACTAAAAATAAATTATTTGAGAAAAAAATTTTTTCAAATAAAAAAATTACGGCCTAGACGAGCCATAATTTTTATTATTATACAAAATTTGTTAAATTACTATTGTTTTATTAAAATTTATATCATTTTTTTGTCTTTATAACGACAATAATTAATTAATTTACAATTTTTACAGTCAGGACTTATTGCTTTACAATGATACCTACCAAACAACAAGAATAAATGGTGTGCTAAAATCCACTGGTCCTCATCAATATATTTTTTATATATTTTCTCAATAGAATTAGGATTTGTTTCATCTTTTACATAACCTAATCTATTAGCCATTCTAATTAAATGAGTATCTACAGGGAATGCTGGTACATTAAAGCCTAAAGCTAAGACTACATTGGCAGTTTTATTCCCAACTCCTGGTAATTTTATTAATTCTTCTTTTATACCAGGTACTTCACCATTATATTTTTCTACTAATATTTTTGATAAATTTATTATATTATTTGATTTGTTTTTAGCTAATCCCAAAGGTGAAATAATATTTTTAACATCTTCTACACTAGCGTTCATTAAATCATATGGGGTTTTATATTTTTCAAATAATATTTTAGTAACCTCATTTACCCTTTTATCTGTCGTTTGGGCAGATAGTGCGACTGCGACAACTAATTCAAAATTATTGTTAAAATCTAATTCTGGTTTTGGATTTATTATTATCGTTTTTAAGATATTTAGTATTTCATTAGAAATTTTTTTATTCATTATTTTACTTTATTTATAAATTCTTTTAAAAATTCTGGAGTTTCGTTCTTTTTAGGTTTATTTCTTATAGATTCAAGCTCAATTGTTAGAGTCTTTATATTTTTAACTCTCTTGTTATCTAAATTCTTAATGGCTTGTTTGAAATTATCAATTGTATATTTATCTTCAATGTATAAAGATTTTACAATTTCAATTTCATTTGAACTCAATACCTTATTAATAGCTTTAGATATCAATTTAATAATTACGAATAATTCATCCTCATTAATGCTTATTTTACCATTTAAAATGGCTTCACATCTTGAGAAAAAACCATCCATATTAAAGGCTTCATATGATTTACCATCTTTATCGTTTAAATATATTTCAAATAATTCTTTAGATAATAATGAACTTAATGCTTTATCAAATGAATCATTAGATACATTTATATTATTTTTTAATTCTTCTTTATCAAATTCATTTGAAATCTTATATTTATCTAATAAATTGATAAGGATATGTGCCTCAATTGGGTTGATTGATAAATTCTTCTCGTTATCGATAATGAAATTTCTATAATCAAACCAATTACCATTATAAATCTTATTAAGCATGAGGTGCTTCCTTTTCTAAAGCTGCCTTTGCAGCATTTTGTTGAGCTTCTTTTTTAGTTTTACCTATACCTCTACCCATAAGAATTTCATCCATATATACAACTGCCTCAAATGTCTTATCATTTGCGGGACCTTCATCCCTAACTATTTCATATCTAATTGTTCTTTTTTCACTTTGTAGTTTTTCTTGTAATACTGATTTATAATCTTTAAATTCAATTACTTCATTTAAATATGGCAAGAAAAATTCTTTAAATATTATGTCAACTGATTTAAGGTCACTATCCAAAAATACAGCACCTAAAACAGCCTCCATACAATCGGCAATTATAGCGGGACGATTTCTTCCACCTGTTGCCTCTTCACCTTTACCTAATAATATAAATTTAGGAAGACCAATATTGTTCGCATAAATATCAAGGGCATGTTCACATACAGCCTTAGCACGAATTTTTGTTAATCCACCTTCATCTAATTTTTGTGATTCATATAAATATTTACTAGTTACAAGTTCTAATACTGCATCACCTAAAAATTCCATTCTTTCGTTTGATTCTAAATCATGCTCATTAGCATATGAAGAATGTGTTAGTGCAATTTCTAATAGCTTCTTATTATTAAATTTGTAGCCTAATATATTTTCTAAATCAGCAATATTATTCATTGTTCTTCATCTCTTCCTTTGGTAGGGCATTAATAACCTTATTGATTACATCGCCATTTACCATTTGATATGCTTGTCTGATTGCGTTAAAAAAAGCGTAAGGATCACTGTTACCATGAGCCTTAATTACTGGTACTTTTATACCTGTAATCATAGCGCCACCAACTTCTTTTGAATCAAATCTCTTTTTAAATCTCTTAAATTTTTTCTTTAAGAATAACGCAAAAATGTTATGTCCGATTTCTTCTTTTAAAATCTTACCCATAGTTTTAGCTGTACCTTCTAATGTCTTTAGGGCAATATTTCCTGTGAAGCCATCGCACACAATGATATCTGTTGGAGAATTAATAATTTGATCTGGTTCAATATTGCCATAAAAATTAATTCCCTTTAATTCACTTAAATATTTATGAGCAGCTTGATCAATTTCTCTACCCTTACCTGGTTCTGAACCAATATTTAATAAGCCAACTGTTGGATTTTTAATTCCTAAGATTTCTTGTGCTGTTACAGTGGCGTAAATTGCAAATTCACCATAATGTTCTGGACGAAGTTCAACATTCGCACCAACATCAAGAAGTAATCTTGCCTTCTTATCGTAATTAGGTACTATAGGACATAAAGCTACTCTTTCCATACCAGGAAGTCTTCTTATAATTACATGGGCAGCCATAATAACACATTGTGTAGGTCCACTTGTAACTACTGCATCTACTTCTTTATTTTTAGCTGCGTACATAACCATGTCTAAAGAAGAATCCTTCATAGTTCTTACAGCTCTGACAGGGTCATGTTCACCCATATCCATTGTAACAGCTGTATGAACGATTTTTATTCTTTCATCATTTGTTAATAATGGTTTAATTTTAGTTTCATCACCATATAAAACAATTTCTATATCCTTATAAGTTTCTACTGCCTTCATAGCGGCTAAGACTGTTGTATTAACACCAAAATCCCCGCCATTTGCGTCAATTCCAATTTTCATCATATTAATAATCACCTCGAAAAAATCTTAAAATAATTTTACCATTTTTACATACTAAAAACTAGTTTATTTTATCAATTTCTACCTTTATATTCCTAATTTTTTCTGCAAATTCTTTATTTGTATATTCTTTATTGATAAATTTACTAAAATATAGTCTACTATCTTCCTTTGCACATCTTAAAATATTGATGTCGTTTTCAAGTGAAACATACTCTAAACTATTAAAACCTGACTGGTCTTCACCTAAAAAATCACCAGGCCCTCTCAATTTAAAATCTATTTCAGATATATTGAATCCATCACTGTATTCTTCCATCGCTTTTAATCTTGAATTTTCTAAATCTTTAGTCACTAACATGCAATATGATTGTTTATCTCCTCTTCCTACTCTACCTCTTAATTGATGCAGTGTGGCAAGGCCAAATCTTTCAGGATCCATAATTATCATCATAGTTGCGTTAGGTATATTTATACCTACTTCAATTACAGTTGTTGAAATTAATATTTTTGTTCCACCATTTTTAAATTTATTGATTGTTAGATCCTTTAAATCGGATTTCATTTTGCCATGAATGATTGCGATATCTTTTTCATCAAAATATTCTTTAAACAAGTCATAACAACTATTTAAATCCATATAATCAAAATCCTCATTGTCTTCAATTAAAGGACACACAACATAAGCTTGTTCACCCATATTTAGATGATTTTTTATTGATTTCATAAGTGCTTCTGTCTTATCAGCTGACACAATTTTAGTTATTATATCAAGCCTTCCTTTGGGCATAGTTTTAATTGATGATATATCTAAATCACTAAACATAGTTAAACCTAAAGTTCTAGGAATAGGTGTTGCAGATAAAAAAAGTGAATCTACATTATTATATTTGTTGATTAATTTTAATCTTTGTTCTACACCAAATCTATGTTGTTCATCTATTATTACTAGGCCAAGCTTTAAAAATTTAACCTTGTCATATATTAGTGCGTGTGTTCCTATTAAAACATTGAGTCTTCCTTCAATTAGTCTTGTATAAATTTCATTCTTGTCTTTTTGTTTAAGACTTGAAACTAAACAATCTACTTTAACTCCATATGGCATCAATAATTTTTTAAATGATTCATAATGCTGGTAGGCAAGTATTTCAGTTGGAGCCATTATCGCAATTTGCATATTGGCTTTTGAGAATAATAAAGATATTATTATGGCAATTATTGTCTTTCCACAACCGACATCACCTTGAATAATTCTATTCATTGTATAATCTTTTTTTAAATCACTAACTATATCATCTAAAGCTTTATTTTGATCTATTGATAATTCATAAGGTAATTTATTTTTAATATCATCTATTAAACTAAAATCAATTAATCTTTTCTTTTTATTATCTTTAAATCTTTTGTTTCTAATATAATCAAATTGAATAGAAAACCAGAAAAATTCTTCATATTTACGTCTTCTTAAAACTTCAACTATATCATTTTTTGTCTGAGGAAAATGAGATTTATATAAATAAGTATTTAAATCTAATAATTTATATTTATTGATTATTTCTTCTGGTAAACTATCTTTGAAATATTCTTTAGCTGCGAAATAATTATCTACTATTCTTTGATAACTTGAGTCAGCTAAATCTTTTAATTTGTATTCATTTTCAATTTTAAAATTAAAGTCATCTAAGAATATTTTTTTACAGCTAAAATAACTTCCTTTTTTACTATATTTACCATAAATACCAATCTTGTTTTTACTTTTAACTAATATGCCAGCATATAAGGTCGTAAATAAACTCACCTTTATTCTTATAGTCTCGCATTTTAGATAAAATGAAAAAGCGTATGTCTTACCTCTGAATTTAAACATTTGAACTCTTGAATCGACAATACCTGTCAAGAATACATTGTTTCCTGAATAGGCCATTTGTTCATTTGGCTCGTATACTATGTAATTTTTAGGGAAATGATAAATTAGCTCAGTTGTCGAAAAAATGTTGTTGTCATTTAGTTTTTTAAGCATTACCTTTCCGACTCCACGCAAGTGTCCTAGTTCCATAAAAATACCTCATACAAAAATATAAGGATTGGCAATGCCAATCCTTTAATTAATTATTCTACTGCAATAATATATGAATAAATATCTTGCTTACCATCGATAATTTCTACATCGATATCAGAATTGATATTTAAAATCTTGCCTTCAATTGCGTCTTTTTCATCTTCTGTTACATCGCTACCAACAAATACAGTTACTAATTCTGATTCATCGTCAACGATTGACTTAATTAATGAATTTAAGCAATCATCTTTTGATTTAGTTGATACAACAATTTCACCTTCAGCAATACCCATATAATCACCTGATGCAATCTTGACACCCTTGATTTCAGTATCTCTTACTGAATAAGTTAATTCGCCTGTCTTAACATGTTCAATTTGTTCAGTCATGTTAGCTACATTTTCTTTTAATGAAGCTTCAGGGTTATAATTTACTAATGATGCGAAGCCTTGAGAAATTGTTTTAGCAGGTAATACTTCAACATTTGAACCACTCACAAGTGATGCAGCTTGCTTAGCAGCCATAACTACGTTACCGTTGTTAGGGATGATAATTACATTTGAAGCATTAACTTTCTTGATAGCTTCAACGAATGATTCTGTAGAAGGGTTCATTGTTTGACCACCTTCGATAACATAATCTACACCTAATTCCTTAAATGTATTTACGATACCTTCACCGAAGCATACAGATATTACTGCAAATTCTTTTTTAGGTGCATCTTTTACTTCTTCAATCTTAGATGAATCTACCTTAGTATTTTCAATCTTGAATGAAATAAATTCACCTTGTTTTTGACAAATTTCAATTACTCTACCAGGTCTGTCTGTATTTACACTAACTGATAAAATATTTTCTTTCTTTTCTGCTTTAACATTTTCACCTAAAAGTGATAATGCAGCGATTATTTCTTTAATTTCAAAAGAATCAGGCTTCTTTAATTCTACCATTAGATCTGTAACATAGAAATATTTAGATTCCTTCTTCTTGTCTTCTTGTTTATCTTTTTTCTTAGTGGCATCTTCTACTTCAAGGATTTGACCCTTTACAGCTAAAAGCATACCTTCTACAAATCTACAGAATCCAGCTCCACCTGAGTCTACAACTCCTGCTTCCTTTAGTACTGGAAGCATATCAGGTGTTTTTGATAATGTATCCATTGCGGCATTGTAGTAAAAATCTAAAATGTCATCAATAGTTTTAAATTCATTTAAATGTTTTTGAGTTTCTTCTGCTGAAACTCTAACAACTGTTAGAACTGTACCTTCAACTGGTTCCATAACTGCTTTATAAGCAACCTTGCAACCACTTTGTAAACAGTTCATAAAATCTTCGATAGTTAAATAATTATGTTGAATTTCCTTAAGGCCAACATAGATACCTCTAAAAAATTGAGATAAGATAACACCTGAATTACCTCTTGCTCCCATAAGAGCACCTCTTGATAAAACTTTAGCATTATCGATTATTGAACTAGATTCACAATTCTCAATTTCTCTAATTCCGGAAGTTACTGTCATTGACATGTTTGTACCTGTATCACCATCTGGTACAGGGAACACATTAAAACCATCAACCTCCGCATGATGATTCTTTAAATTAATGGCACCGTTTATGACCATACGTCTAAACAATGCATTATCTATTTGAACAACACTCATGTGTGATCCTCCTAATGTTAAATACGATTATATATAATATAGGTTATAAACCTAATTTAATTTTTACTTAAAAATTATTTAATTTTGGGTTAGACTTCTGTAATCCAGCCTCCCTTGTATTACTTTTATCTAAATTGATACAAAAACCCCATCAAACTAGATATAACAAATATATCACTTTTAATCAAATATGTCAAATAAATCCTCAACAAGCGAAGGTCAAATTTGACACCTTATTATTTTTATTAATAAAAATAATCATTTTTTTGACTATTTTGTATACTTATCAATAAACGAATAATAGTCACCACTAAATGTTGTACTTCCAGAAAGATAATTTATTTCTTTCTTTTTATATTCTATTAATTTATCCATAAATGGCTTATTAAATAGACTAAAATCGGCTTTGTGTTCGAAATACAAGTCAAAAAGCCACTTTGAATACCTTTCTTTCTTATCTTTTAATTGTTCATAATCAAAGAATGATGATTCTAAAAATAATATACATTCAACTAGTTGTTGAACCATATATAAAGAAGCTCTATCAGGTCTATATTTTTTATAATATTCATAAATATATAAATAACAATTTACCATTTCTTCAAAATGAACAACACCATAATTATATTTATTTTTAGACAATGTCTCACTGTCATCAATATATTTCCAAACATAAGTTAGATTGTTTACAAATAAACCTTCTTGATTAGCTGTTAAGCAGCCCATAAAATATGTATCATCAAATGCGTTTAAATTATCATGAAATCTAATTTCGTTTTGAACTAAATATTCTTTTTTGAAAAATACTCCATGTAATGATTGGTATTGCTTAAATGATAAATCATAATAATTAAGCTTTCCATCTTTTTTAAATTCTTGTCTCATAAGAGTATACAATACATTAATAGTATTAGTTGATAATCCTTTTAATATTGGTGCTAAAGAATTTTCAGAATATAATTCATCATCCGAATCAAGTAATGTGACATATTTTGCACTACTTGCATCAATAGCCTTTTGTCTTGATGCACCAGGTCCTATATTCTTCTCATTGACAATATAATTGATGTGAAGTTTAGGATAGTTTGTTTCAAACCAATTCTTTTCATATTTAATTTTAGAATCATTATCTATGACAATTACACCAACATCGTTAAAAGAAATGCCTTTTTGTCTTTGAATAGAATCCAAGGCACATCTTAAATATCTTTCTTTTGTGTTATAGATAGGAATGATTATATCTAAAAACATATTACACCTCAAAACGAAATTTATTATATCACAAACTATTAAATATCATATAGTTAAAAAAATTTATTTTAACACTTGATTATATTAAAATTTTAATATACAATATAAGGGCTGATTATTTTTAATCAAGGAGGTAATATTTATGGCAAGATGTTATATTACTGGTAAAACAACTGTTACTGGTAACAAAAGATCACATGCTTTAAATGCTACTCGTCGTACTTGGAAGGCTAACCTTCAAACTGTACGTATTAAAGACGAAAACGGAAATGTTAAGAAAGTTAAGATTTCTGCAAGAGCTTTAAAGAAGGGTAACATTGAAAGAGCTTAAGTTAATTAAGCTTTAAAATTTATTAACGCATCTAACTAGCCTAGCTAGTTTTTTTGCTTTTTATAGGCTTAATTTTTTAAAAATTTATCGTAATTAATCATAAATTCTTTAAATGATTGTAAATTATCATCCTTTATTGAATTTATGATTTTTTCTTTTCCGCCAATTTCATCATAAGGCCATTTAATATTTAAATTTTCATCATCATATCTTATACCTGAATCATATTCTGAATAAAATTTCTCATTACATTTATAAGATACGATTGAATCTTCTATTACTAAATAGCCATGGCCAAATCCTTCTGGTACTAATATTTCTTCCATATTATCACCAGTCAAATAAAAGCCTTGCCACTTCATAAATGTAGGTGAATCTTTTCTCAAGTCAACTATTACATCATATACCTTCCCTTTTACACAACGTACTAATTTGGCTTGTTGATTGATATTTTGAAAATGGATAGCCCTTATTACACCTTTTTTTGATATTGTATAAAATACTTCTTCAAGATTATAATCAATTCCATTTTGTATAAATACTTCTTTTGAATAATCTTTTATGAAGCCTCCTCTATTATCATCTGCGAAAAAAGGAGTTATTTTATATGCGCCATCTAATTCTAATTTTTCAAAATTCCATTTTTGCATAAATATCACCTAACACTTTTTAATTCCTGATATAAAATCTGTCATTTTATAATCTTTAATTATTTCTTTTAAATCACTAGTGTCAAACATCTTATAATCATATTTGATACCATCATCATTTCTTACACCTATTTTAATTAGTTCTTCTTTATTTAAAAGCTTGCCTATTTCAAGTAAATAATCCTTTAATATCATAGGACTACCAGAACCTATAAAATAGAAATTCTTATTTGTTTTATTTACACCAAGTAAATAAATAATATCAATTAAATCATCAACATAAATAAAATCATATGGTTGTAGGGCAGGGCCAAAGGTTGCCTCCATATTATTATTTAATTGATTTAATGTATAACTTATTAAATTACCAGTTTTATTTGAAGGACCATATATATTTGAAAACTGCATCCACACGAAATCTATATTGTTTGTTTTACAATATGATTCTAATAAATTATGGGCATCACTTTTAGCTTTGCCATAAATCATTGATGCATAATTTTTATTTTCATCATTTATACTTTTAATATTGTTTTCTGAAACTGTACCACTACATAATAATTTTTTAATGTTTAATTCTTTACATAGTCTTGCACAATTTAAAGTCATATCGATATTTTTTAATTGTTTTTTTGCATTTCCTTTATCTGGTCCATTTACACCAATCCAAGCGAAATGATACATCAAATCATATTCGCTTCCCTTTAATTTAGATAATAATAAATCATAATCATCTAAAGAGACATCTATTTTTGTGACTAATTTATTATTTAATTCATCATCAAATTTTAAATCTATCGCAAAGACTTCAATATTGTTTTTTATTAATTTTTTAATTAAGCTTTTACCAATAAAGCCGTTTGCGCCTGTCACAATTATTTTCATATTATTCTCCAAAGAATTCTTTTATTTCATAATCCATTTCATTTGGTATATTATCTTTATTTTCAAAATATATTTTAGTAAACCTAACTATCATATCCATAGTCTTATCGATATGCCAATTAGGCTTCCAATTAAATACTTCTTTTATTTTATTGTTATCAAGCTTTAAGAAGCTTGCCTCATGAGGTCCACCATCATGTTTATTAATCCATTTAATGTTTTGCCACTTTTTACAGAATAAATCGACTAAATCACCTGTCGAAACAAAATCACATGAATCAGGTCC
>JAILIY010000156.1 GCA_024695025.1 Acholeplasmatales bacterium | reverse complement strand
TTTACTGTAATATATTCAGAATCTAAATAGTTGATTAATTGAGTACCATAACCATATCTAGGATAGTAGTATGGGTCTAATGGCTCGTAACCACACATAGTAGAATCGCCTACCATAAATACAGTTTGTGTATTCTTTTCATAGTTTGGATCAATCACATATTCAGTACCACTGTTTGATTCGTAAGAATATGTATCTACTTCAGAAGTTTTTTCGCTAGTTTTTTCTTCTTCAGAAGATGTAGCTGCCTCAGATGTTGCTTGTGAAGTTGCTACTTCAGATGTAGCTTGAGAATTTTCACTAGTTTTATCTTCGCCACCATCACATGCACTTAATGCAAATAATGCTAAAGATGAAATTGATAAAGTTGTTAGTAATTTTTTAAATCTCATTTATATAACCTTTCTTTCTGTGTTTTTTTGGTACAAATAATTTAGGATAGCAGACCAGCTGCTATCCCAACATCGTATTGTCTTGTACCTTTCCCGCGTAATTTATATTACAGCTATATTATAATTAATATTTTAAATATTAATAACAATAAACTACGACAAAATGAGGAATATTTTGTCACATAATCGAAGATTTTTAAATGTGATATAAAAAATAAATCTGTTTTTTAAGTCGATATAAAAAGCGTCAAGTTCTATTTACAAGTTATACTATATAATTCATAAATATTAAAAAGATATAAATATAAAAAATCTTTTAACTAGAACATATTTTTTTATAAAAACGCTTGATATATTAATGCTATAATGGTAAAATAAAAGTAGATTTTTGATATAAATAATTTTAATAGAACATGGAGGAAAAAAGAAGTGAAAAAATCTGAAATCGTTGCAGCTGTAGCTGATGTTACTGATTTAAGCAGAAAGGAAGCTGAACAAGCTGTCGATATCGTTTTCGATAAGATTACTGAAGCTTTAGCTGATGGTGACAAGGTTGTTATCTCTGGCTTTGGTACTTTCGAAGTTAGAACAAGAGCTGGTAGAACTGGTAGAAATCCTAGAACAGGTGAAGAAATTAAGGTTCCAGCACAAAAGACTCCTGCTTTTAAATCAGGTAAGATCTTAAAGGATGCTGTAAATAAGTAATTTATTAAATAGGGCTTAGCCCTATTTATTTTTTTGCTAAAATTGTTAATTATAATTAAATTTTATACAAACTCTATTTAAAATATAAATTTTTTATGAAAGTGATTTTCAATTCAAAATAATCTATTTTTACTTGTATAAAAGCCAAAAAAAATATATAATAAATTCAGTGAATTACTATTAATATTAAGTTTTTCAATTTAAAGATATTTTCAAGAAATGAATTTATCTTTTTTAAATATCTTTTATTTTTTTAAGGGAGTTGACTTTAATGAATGCTTTTGATGCAATTTATTCAAATAATATACAAGCACTAAGAGACTACTTGAGTACTGGTGATGTAAATGTTAAAAATGAACGTGGTATGTCACTTTTACATTACGCTATCTCTTTTGGAAATGTAGATGTTTTTGATTTGTTGCTAGAAAACTATATTGATATTAATATCAAAGATTCAAAAGGCGAAACTCCTGCTCACTATTGTGTAATTAATAATAAGTTAGCTTTCCTAAAAACTTTAATCAGAAAAGGCTGTGACTTAAAATTACAAAATGATGATGGACAATCACCATTATTTAAGGCTTGTGCATTAGGTAGAGAAGAAATGGTTTATTTACTTCTTGAAAGTCAAGATTTCAATCTTTATGATAGAGACTCTAAAGATGAAACAATCTTTATGGCATTAATTAGAAGTAGAAACATTGAATTATTAAATAAGATAGAAATCGATAGTGGTATTGTAGATGTTAAAAACTTTGCTGGTGAGGCTCCACTTCACATTGCAGCTAAGGCTGGTGATGTTAGAGTAATGAGCTATTTACTAGAAAATAAAGCATTTGTTAATGCTAAGAATAATCAAGGTGAGACTCCTTTATTTTATGCAGTAAGACAAATGAACAAAGAGGCAATCGATTTATTACTTCGTTATGGTGCATGTCTTGATTGTAGATCTACATTTGGTGAAACTATTTATGAATTAGTTCCATCATATGAATTATTAAACTACATCAACGAAAAGAGTGAACAATATAAATCATTTAAGTATTATTCAACTTATCCATTACATTATGCTATCATAATTGAAAATTATCCAAAGGTAATGAAATTTAAAGATAGTAAGAATATCGAAAAGGTTGATGATTTTGGCTATACACCACTTGATTTAGCTATTCGTGTCGGTAATGAAAGAATATTAAGAGCTATTAAAGAAAAATAGTATTATGTTATATAATATATTAATTAATATAAGTGCTATAAAAAAACTTGCATTTTTGTTGATTTGAATATATAATATCTATGTGTATTAAAAGAGAGGTCCAAAAAACCTCTCTTATTTATTATTTTGAAGGAGGTATTATATTGGATATTAATATTTGTAAAGAATTACTTGATCCTTTCTTAAAGGAACATGATTTATATTTTTACAGTGTTGAGCTTGTTGAAGAAGCAGGCGAAAAAATACTTAGAGTAATAATCGATAAGAGAAATGGAATCGATTTAGAAACTTTAGGACAGGCTAATGAATATTTATCTTCAAAATTAGATAAATACGATAGTGATATGCCAGAATATCTACTTGAAGTATCAAGTAGGGGTGCTGAACGTACTATCGATAATGATGAAGAATTGGAAGAAGCATTAGATAAATATGTTCATATCGAATGGGAAGAAAATTCATATGATGGTAATCTAATTGAAATCAATCCTGACTCACTTACATTGAGAGTAAATCTTAAAGGAAGATTTAAGAATTTTAAGATTGAAAGAAAAGATATAAAATTTATAAGAAGAGCAGTTAAAATTTAGGAGGAAAAAAACAATATGGCTCAAAATAAGTTATATTTTGAAACTGCAAAGGAAGTTGCAGAAGAAAAAGGCGTTTCTGTTGAAGATATTTATGAATCAACAAGAAAGAGCTTTATTTATGGTTTTAAAAAGAAATATGGTAATACATCTTGTGAGGTAGTTATTGATCCTGATAAGAATGAATTAACTTTATATGCTAAATATCAAATCGTTGAAAAAATCAATGAAGAAGAAAATGAAGAACTTGAAGAGGATGCAATTAAAAAGATTACTCTTGAAGAAGCTAAGAAAATGGCTGAAGAAAAAAGAATTAAATCTAATGTTAAAGTTGGAGATATCGTTTTTGAGGCTATCGTATTAGATGATAAGAAGGTTAAGACTTCAAGAAGAAAGAAAACTTCAGATGATGACAATGAAAAGTCAAATAAGGAAGTTTTATCAAGAACTGATATTGCTGCTGCAAAAAATGTATTCAATCAAGATGTAAAGGCTCGTCAAAGAGAAGTTGCATATGAATTCTTCAAAGAAAAAGAAGGAGAAATGATATTAGCTACTATTACTAATATTGACGATAAGAAAGTAACATTAAATATCGGTATGAATACAGTTGCATTTTTACCAAAAAGTGAATTTGTTGATAGCGATAAGTTATTCATCAATTCAAATGTTAGTGTATATGTTAAGAAGGTTGAACAAACTTCAAAAGAACCTCGTGTTCAAATTTCAAGAACTGACAAGAATTTAGTAACTAGATTAATGGAAAATTATATTCCAGAAATCAAAAATGGTATCATTGAAATTAAGGGTATCGCACGTGACCCAGGTGACAGAAGTAAGATTGCATTATATTCAAATGATGAAAACGTAGATGCAATTGGTTCTTGTGTTGGTGAAGGCGGTTCTCGTATTAAAGAAATCGTTAATGCTTTAGGTGGAGAAAAGGTTGACTTATATAAATGGAGTGAAAATCCTGAGGAATTAATTCCAAATTCACTTCAACCTGCTAATGTAACTAAGGTATTAGAAATTAATGTTAAGGAAAAATCTTCAAGAGTTGTTGTACCTGATGATCAATTAAGTTTAGCAATTGGTAAGAGCGGACAAAATGTTAGACTTGCTGTTCAATCTTGTGGCTGGAAGATAGATATTATTCCTACAAGCGAAGCTTTCGAACAAGGATTATTATTCCCTGAAAGTAATTCAAACTAATATGAAAGAAAAAAAATTAGTACTTCGTACTTGTGTCTGCTCAAAGGAACAATGTGAAAAAAAGGATTTATTTCGTATAGTTAGAACACCAAACGGAAATGTTATTGTTGACCTTAAGGGTAAAGAAAATGGTAGAGGTGCTTACCTAAAAAAAGATAAGGAAATAATTCTTAAAGCACAAAAGACTAAAGCTTTAGATAAAAAGCTTGAGGCTTTAGTTCCTGATTCAATTTATGATGAATTGTTAGGTTTATTATAATATGGATAAAATACTCAATAATCTTGGCTTGTGTAATAGAGCGAGAGGTTTAGTTACTGGTGAAGAAATTGTTTGTGAAGAAATGAGAAAAGGTAATATTCATCTTATATTTTTAGCAAACGATGCTGGTAATAATACTACTAAATCTATTACAGATAAGGCAAAATTTTATAATGTTGAAATTATAACTAAATACAGCTCTTATGAATTAAGCCAAGCTATTGGTAAGATAAACAGAATGGTGATTGGAGTAACGAATAAGAGTTTCATAAAAATATTAAAATAAAAGGAGGATGATTTTAGTGGCTAAGAACAACAAAAAAGATACACGTACTTCATATATTCCTCAAAAGAATAAGAAGCAAGTGGAAAAAGAAAAAGGTGTATTAGTCTATAAGCCAGATATGACAGTTGCTGATGTAGCAAATGGTTTAAATAAGCCAGTTGCTCAAGTAATTATGAAGTTGATGCAACTAGGTATAATGGCTTCACAAAATCAAACTATTGATAGAGATACTATTGAATTATTAGCTGTTGATTTCGGTTATGAACTTCAAAACGAAGTAATTACAGATGTTACACGTTTTGATGAAGTAGAAATCGTAGATGATGAGGCATCATTAGTTTCTCGTCCACCAGTAGTAACTATTATGGGTCACGTTGACCATGGTAAAACTACATTACTTGATACTATTAGAAGCTCAAGAGTAGTTAAAGCAGAAGCCGGAGGTATCACTCAACATATCGGTGCTTACCAAGTTGAACACAATGGCTTCACAATTACATTTATTGATACACCAGGACATGCTGCATTTACACAAATGCGTGCTCGTGGTGCCCAAATTACAGATATTGTTATTTTAGTAGTAGCCGCAGATGATGGTGTAATGCCACAAACTGAAGAAGCTATTCAACATGCTCAAGCAGCGGGCTGCCCAATTATTGTTGCAGTAAATAAAATGGATAAGCCAACAGCTAATCCAGATAAGGTTATGCAAGAACTTGCAAACTATAACCTACTTGCTGAGGCTTGGGGTGGAGATACTATTTATGTACCTATTTCAGCTCTTAAGGGTCAAGGTGTTGACCAATTGCTTGAAATGGTACAATTAGTAGCTGAAATGAAAGAATTAAAGGCAAATCCAAATAGACTTGCAGTTGGTACTGTTATTGAAGCTCAACTTGATAAGGGTAGAGGACCTCTTGCAACTTTACTTGTACAAAACGGTACTTTAAAGGTTGGAGATTGTGTAGTTGTAGGTAATACTTGGGGTAGAATCCGTACAATGGAAGATGACCACCATGTTAGATATAATGAGGCAGCACCTTCTCAAGCAGTTGCCGTAACAGGCTTACAAGAAGTACCAATGGCTGGTGATAAGTTCATGGTATTTGCTGATGAAAGAGTTGCTCGTGAAGCAGCTGAGGCTCGTGCTCACAACGCAAAGATGGAAGACATCAATGCTAAGAAGGCTACATCTTTAGAAGATTTATTTAAAGATTCTGAAGGTAAAGATAAAGAATTAAATTTAATCATCAAAGGTGATGTTCAAGGCTCAGTTGAAGCACTTAAGGCATCTTTAGAAAAGATTAATGTTGAAAATTTAAAGGTTAATATCATTCGTGCTAGTGTCGGTGCTATTACTGATACAGATGTCGTTTTAGCTGAAGCATCTAACGCAATTATTATAGGCTTTAACGTAAGACCTATGGCTCCTGTTAGAAATGAGGCACAAACTAAGGGTGTTGAAATTAGATTATATAATATAATCTATAAGGTAATAGAAGATATTGAAGCTGCCTTAAAGGGTATGCTTGACCCAGTTTATGAAGAAGTTGTAATCGGTTCTTGTGAGGTTAGAAACACATTTAAGATTTCTAAGATTGGTACAATTGCTGGTTGTTATGTAACTGATGGTGTAGTTGAACGTAATTCACTTGTTAGAGTTATAAGAGATGGTATAGTAGTATTTGAAGGTAAATTACAATCATTAAAGAGATTTAAAGATGATGTAAAAGAAGTTAAGGCAGGCTTTGAATGTGGTTTATCTATTGAAAAATTCAATGATATTAAAGAACTTGATGTCATCGAATGCTCTATAATGAAGGAGATTCCAAGATAATGGGTATTTCACTTGAAAGATTAGAATCAAATGCTTTAAGAGAATTATCTTTGATTCTAAGAAAAGATGCTAAAAATCAAAAATTATCAAATATAACAGTAACAGAAGTAAGAATTACAAGAGATTTATCATATATGACTATTTTTTATACCTTCTACCAAGGTAAAGAAGAAAATTATCAAGAAGCATTAGAATCATGTAAAGGATATTTAAGAAGTGAGCTTGCTAAAAAGCTTAAAGCTAGAAAAATGCCTGAACTTATTTTTAAGCGTGATACATCGTTAGATTACGGTAATCATATAGATGATATATTAGTAGAAATTCATAAAAAAGATAAAGAATTAAAAGAAAAAAATGGGGATGAAAAATAATGGCTGACTCACTTGATGATGCAGTTGCTAAGAAGTTCGGCAACAGAAATACAGAATTTAGTCTTAATGACAAATCGCACATTAAAAATATTATAGGTGTAGTTTCTGGCAAAGGTGGTGTAGGTAAATCTACTGTAACATTACTTTTAGCATTAGAATTAAACAAGATGGGCTATAAGGTTGGTATTTTAGATGCTGATATAACTGGTCCATCAATTCCTAAGGCTTTTGGTTTAGGAAATGGTGTTGATGGTAATGAAGATGGTACATTAATCGTGCCACCACTTACAAAATCTGGAATTAAAATTATGAGTATTAATTTATTCTTAGAAGATCCAGAAAAGCCAGTTTTATGGCGTGGACCTATGATTGCAAGTGCACTTAAGCAATTATATTCAGATGTTTTATGGGAAGAATTAGATTATTTATTAATTGATATGCCTCCAGGAACTGGTGATGTATCAATGACAGTATTCCAATCAATCGTACCAGATGGTGTTGTAATTGTATCTACACCTCAAGATTTGGTTAAAATGATTGTTGGTAAGGCAGTAAATATGGCTAATGACATGAAGGTTAAGGTTTTAGGCTTAATTGAAAACATGAGCTTTATGGTATGCCCAACATGCCAAGAAATATTATTCCCATTTGGACCTTCTCACTTAGATAGTGTTGCACAACATTTTGAAATAGAAGCGTTACAATCTTTACCTATTGATCCTAGAATCAATGAACTTGTTGATTTAGGTCTTGCAGAAGGTATAGATTCTGAATATGTAAAAGAAGCTTGTGAAAAGATTATAGATAATTTAAAAAAGTAGATAAAAATCGTCCAAGTGTGAAGAGTACCCCTAAAGTTGGACTAGAGAAATCTAGAAAGACTAAGGGGTACATTTATTATGAGATTAAAAGATGATAATAAGACAACCGTAACTGTAATATTATTGTCAAGTCTTGCAGGAATTACTATTTTAGGTATAGTTATATATCTTGTAATAAATAATAAAAATGAAAAAGTAAATTAGTCTAAACCAAATGGTCTAGACTTTTTTTATTTTTTTTAAATTTATTTGTAACAAAATATGAAATATTGACTATTATTTAGTGTAATAAAAAATGGAGGTTATTATGAGATACAAAAAAATAATTATATTCTTTATTGTTTCATTTTTATTAGTTGCATATTTTCCAGAATGCTTTGAAACTAAAGCAGCTATGGAAAATGAATATTTAACATATCAAGAAATAATAATGTCTAGTGGAAAATTGATAAAGAATTTTACAAATGAAGAAAAGGCAAACGCTATTAGTAAAATTAATTATACTAAGCCATTTGAAGTCGCATATTATTTTGATAATCAAAATGTTGAGGCATCTTATATATCTGAAACTACAGAACTAATAGAAAATAATGGCACGGGAGTAATTGAAAGAAATGTAAGTGTTGTTGTTGAAACTAATAAAAAGGTAACACTAAATATGAGTGGTAGTGTAGCCTCTACAACTAAGTCAAATCTTAAATCAATTAAAAATGAAATTACTTCAAAGGCAGGTGTTGAATATAGTACATCTACGACTAAATCAGTAAAAGAAGTTAATGAGTTTTTAGTTAAAGTAGAACCTAATAGTCA
>JAILIY010000077.1 GCA_024695025.1 Acholeplasmatales bacterium | reverse complement strand
GAATCACCATATCCAGAAACACCTTTATAGAAAGGTCCTTCAATAATTGCAGGAATCTTTTCACGGAATAAATCGAAATGATCCTTTAATAGATTTTCGATTACTTCAATAGGTACATCATATGGGAATTCACAATCTACAACTGCTAAAGATAATTCTCTAGACATGTTGATTACATTTGAAATATCTGAATTGTTGATAATCTTAATATTACCAGCCATATCTAATATCTTAGTTGCACGAATACCAATTTCTGTTACAGTACCTCTAAAGTCACCTACAGTGATAATTTCACCTACATTATATTCATCTTCGAAAATGATAAACATACCAGCAACAATATCGGCAATTAAACTTTGGCAGCCTAAACCTATAACTAGTGTTAAGATACCAACTGATGCGAAAATTGCAGTTGCGTTTACACCTAATGCTTGAAGTACGAAAATGATAATAGCGATAGCACATGCATACTTAACTAAACCATCTAATAATGTAACAACAGTTTTAGCACGATTAGACTTCTTCATCTTTTGCTTAAAAATCATTCTAATTAGCTTACATACTGCATAAATTACTACTACGTAAATAACGCTTTGAATTAGAACAGGGAGGTGAGTTACGAAATCTTTTCCAGCCTTCTCTGTATCCCAAATATTTTCTTTTACCCATTCACCAACAGATGAGGCTGGTGAAGCCATTTCAATAATAATAAATGTTAAAAAGGCAATAATTACTACAAATATTATTGATAATTCAACAATTGTAAAAGCCTTTTTGCTCTTCTTTTCTTTCATTTTTTCTTTCCTCCTTTAAATAGTGACAGTATATGTGTCGCCATTCTTATTAGTAACTGTAATCTCTACAGACTTTAAGTATGTTGCAAGTGTCGATGAGCTTGCTTTAAAATTCAATAATACACTTCCATCAGTTTCTCTCATGTCAGTGACTGTTAAAGTTATGTATCCATAAACATAGTCTTTTGACGTTGGAAGACTATCTAGCGTAAATGTATCAGTAGCTGTATATGATGAATCTCCTGGATTAATTGTAAATGTAATTTCTTCTGCGTTATTAATTGCATATGAATTCAATTTTACATATCCGTATTTATCGCCACCGTAATATTCTCTAATATTAGTTATATTTGTGAATGTTGCACCAACATCACCTAATTTTATCGATAAAATGCTTGAATCATATTTCATATAAGTAATTCCGTTATAGAAATATGTAATTATATCAACAATATATCCTCTTTCAGAACCAGGAAGTCCCGTGTATGATATTGTTGATGAAGTCTCATAATCACTACTTTCTTTTAATACATTATAGCTTGTATCATATACTATAACTTTATAATAATAATTTGGATTTGCCGTTGAATCAAAGCCAGTATTGATACTTAAATCATACATATCACCATTTTTAGTTACCCAATCGAATTTATTAAGTGCATTTAATGCATCTAAATCATATAATTCGTCTAAAGTTTTAGTCCCGTTTAACTCATATGATATTGACTTAGTTTCACCACCATCAATATTGAATGAAAGTTCAACACTATCAACAGATGAAATTGTATTTCCATTCATCGTTATGTTGTGTAACATTATGATACTAATAGGTTCTGAAGATCCTTCAATAGAATAGTTTGATTCAACAGAAAGTATTGTATCTGTTGCATCTCCCATACCCATAACGGCCGCACCCTTTAATACATTAATTGTGAAATCTGTAAAATTATGTAGTGCGTAACCCTTATAGCTTGCATTAACATTAACTAAAGCTTTATATAAGAAGTATGTTGGATCTTCTTGATTATTAGATACATAAATTCCATCGTCATCATTTTTTACATAATAATATGAAGAATCATGATACATTGACATTGTTAAATCATAATCGATGTCAACTTCAAATTCATAATGCTTTATAAATGATGAAGTAACAAGGATTCCATCCTTTCGATATGTTAAATCAAATATAAAGTCTACACCCTTGGAAGTTATATTTTCAATTTCAATATTTCCAACTGATGAACTAATATCGCTTACTTCATCACCTACTGTAACTGTTGAACCACCTTCAATTTGAACACCATTTGCTACCTTTATCTCATAAGGAACAACAATTGTTTCATCTACAGAAGGCTCACCAAATACAACATCCATTGGAAGATATACTGAAGCTTGAAC
>JAILIY010000070.1 GCA_024695025.1 Acholeplasmatales bacterium | reverse complement strand
GATAAAATGAGTATCATTTTAGATGTAATAAATGAATTCAGAAAATATGATAAATATGTCAATGTATTTTATAATGATGACAATTCATTTTATAAAGCTTATGATGAAGTATTTACATTTAAATTACCAATAAAAATAATTCAACCATCTAAATTCTTTATAAACAAAGATAGACTTGAATGTATAGAAAAATATCTTGAAAATGAAGAAATATATATACCTGTTACAATCATTAATGATGAATATGTAATAATTGATGGTCATACAAGATTACTTGCCAAATACAATGAAGATTTTAAAATGGTAAATGTATATATGGATAAAAGCGATCCAATTATTGATGACCTAGTATATATGGCAAAAGAAAACAATATCAATCATATAAACAAATGTGAAGTTATATCAAATGATGATTACAATACATATTGGAATTCATTTTTAACTTCAATTAGTGAATAAAAAAAGAGACTTTAAAGTCTCTTTTATTTTTAATCAAAGAATTCAAATTCAAAATCTAATATTCTAACTAAATCTCCGTTTTTTACACCTAATTTTCTTAAGGCATCATCAACACCAAATGAACGAAGTTGACGAGCGAAACGTGCACGAGCTATATCAGAATCAAAATCAGTCATCTTAAATATCTTTTCTATTTTTTCACCAACTACATTGTATACACCATCATCTTGGCGTTCAATTGTAAATGGCTTCTTTTCTTCTTCAAAAGTATATTCTACTACTTCAATTTCATCATCTTCAAATAAACTAAATTCTTCAGTAGTATCTAATAAATCTCTTATTTTATATAATAATTCATTTAAATTTTCTTTAGTGTAGGCACTAATTTCAATAATAGGTAAATCTACCTTCTTTTTAAATTCAATAAGATTTTCTTTAGCTCCAGGAACGTCCATCTTGTTGGCAACTAAAATCATTGGACGCTTAGATAAATTCATCTTATATTCTTTTAATTCATTATTGATAATTAAATAATCTTCATAAGGATCACGTCCATCAACACGACCCATATCAATAATATGAACAATTACACGACAGCGTTCAATGTGACGTAAAAATTGAAGACCTAAGCCCGCACCTTTTGAGGCACCTTCTATAATACCAGGTAAGTCTGCCATTACAAAATCACGACCATCATCAAGTCTAACCATACCTAAATTAGGTACTAATGTTGTGAAATGATATGCGGCAATCTTAGGACGCGCACTAGATACAGAAGCGATTAATGTAGATTTACCAACTGATGGGAAGCCTACTAAACCACAGTCTGCTAAAACTCTAAGTTCACATCTTATTTTTCTTTCTTCACCTGGTTCTCCTTTTTCACAAAAATCAGGGCATTTATAAGTACCATTAGCTAAAGCTAAATTACCGCGTCCACCACGGCCACCCTTACAGGCAACAATCTCTTGACCATTTTCTGTGATATCACCGATTATTTTACCAGTTGTATCATCAAAAATAGTTGTACCAACAGGGACTCTGACATAAGTATCTTTGGCGTTTGCGCCATATTGACCTTTGTTTTTACCACGCTCACCAGGGGTTGCTTTAATTTTTGGATTGTATCTTAAATCTAATAAAGTAGATAAGCCCTCATCACCAACAAAGATGATAGAGCCCCCTTTTCCACCATTTCCACCGAAAGGTCCGCCACGTTCAACTTTAAGTTCACGTCTGTAGGCAACGATACCGTCGCCACCCTTACCAGCTATGGCTTCAATTTTAGCTTGATCAATAAACATTAATCTCGCCTCCTTTTTTAAAAAATAAATGCCCAAACTACTAATTTGGGCATTAAAATTATTCTAAATTCAATTATGCTTGAACTGGATAAACTGAAACTTGTTTTTTAGTCTTACCTTTACGTTCAAACTTAACAACACCATCAACCTTAGTGAATAAAGTGTCGTCGCCACCTCTTAATACATTGTTACCAGGGAATACCTTAGTACCTCTTTGACGATATAAAATTGAACCAGCTTTAACAACTTCACCATCAGATACCTTTGCGCCTAAACGCTTAGCTTCTGAGTCACGGCCGTTCTTAGTAGAACCAACACCTTTTTTAGATGCGAATAATTGTATATCTAATCTTAAAAACATATGCTTTCCTCCTATTTAGTATTTACATAATTAGGATAATCTTCACTTAAAACTTTTAAGCATTCTTCTAATGTTTTAATTAGTCCTAAAGTAATATCATTTGATTTTACTTTAAATGAGATATATCCATCTTGCTTTTTGAAATCTATAATGTTGTAACCTAGATTATCTAAAGCATTTATAGTCATAGTTATTGCAGTTGAGATTGATGCACATACTATATCATATCCTTTATCAGCATATTTAGCATGTTCACTAACTTCAACTTTAATTTCTTCTTTACTTCTTATTATTTCGTATTTTGTCATAATTAAGCATTGATTGATTCAACTACAAGCTTAGTGTAAGCTTGACGATGACCCATCTTAGAAGCTGAATGCTTCTTAGGACGATACTTGAAAATAGTAATCTTTTGGCCTCTACCATGCTTTTCAACCTTAGCTGTTACTGTAGCACCCTTAACATATGGTGCGCCAACCTTGCTAGTTTTCTTACCTTCAGCTGATACAAATAATACATTTTCGAAAGTGTAAGTTTCACCTTCTGCTACTTCAAGCTTTTCAACATAAACTGCTTCACCAACTTGAACCTTTACTTGCTTTCCGCCTGTTTCTACAATTGCATACATGTCGTATTACCTCCTTTAAAAATTTAAGACACACTATTGGGGTAGGATTTTATCCATTTATGACCCTTTCTACGTGGTGCATGTTACAACAAATACATTATATTATAGATAATATAAATAGTCAAACATTTTTTCAAAAAAATTATTGTGATATTTTTATATTTTAATTATATATAATTAACATTTTTTCAATAATTAAAAAAATGCCAAATTAGGCATTTTCTAAAGTCTTATTTTCTTCTTTTTCGTCTAAAACTAATAAATCAGATGGTTTGATACTCTTTAATTGATCAGGTGTTTCATTTAAAATGATGAATCCTCTAAAGATAGTTACAAAAATATCTCCTCTTAACATAATTCCTTCAGCTGCTCTTTGTCTATCTAAAGCTCTATAGCCAACAGGTGCAAAAAGAGGAATAATATTTCTTTCTTTGCATTGTTTTACAACTTGTAATCTAGATTCTTCATTGATTACTTGGAAATGAGGGAATACGTTAGGTACTACTATAATTGCGTATACCTTACCATTTCTTTTACAAACAATATTTGGGTAACTAGGTCTAGGGAAACCTGGTTCAATTTTAAAGCCGTATCTAACTATTTCATTTTTCATTAAATAGTTTACAGCCATTGATAATAATTCATCTTGTTTAATTAAATCATCAGGATTAATCTTTTGAGGTACACCATCTGCCCAAACAGATTCAGGAACAGTCTCACCACGTGCACGTGCAGCCTCTAATTCTTTTTCAAATGCTTCTGATTGTCTATCTAAAAGCTCATAAAAGCTCTTCTTATCATTGTTTTGATTATTTTGCATATATACCTCCAAAGCTCATACATTATTAATTATAACAAAAATATAATATTTTTCTATTAAAAATTTGTAATTATCTTAAATATTGTATGTAGCGAAATGCTTCTCAACCCTAAGTGGTTTTAATTCATCTAATTTCTCTTTTAATTTATTGTCATTAACATAGCCATAAAAAGCCATATATTTAGCCTTTGCTGCGGCGTATTTGGCAAAACCCATAATTACCTCAGCGTAAGCACCAACCTCATCCTCAAGGCCAAAATTTAGATACATATGGCAAGTGTTATCCATAATTGAGCCTAAGGCAAAACCATATATTTTTTCTTCATCTTCTAAAACTACACCCATAATATCTAATTCATATAAATGTTCCATACATTTCTTTAAAATATTTAATTTTGGGTAAAATGTTAAATCACTATTATCTATATTAGCACTTTCCCTATATTTACTTAAATATTCTATTAATCTTGGGAAATCTTCTTTTTTAATTTTCTTTAAATATGCATCCTTATGCATAAATTCAAAAGTCTTACAGGCCTTTTTATATTTTTTAATTTTAGATGATAAAACACTTAAATTATCAGACATATAAATATATGTATTAAGTTTTTCGTTTTCATATAATTTAATACCTAAAGGCTTATATTTAATAATATCTTTTTCTAAGATAGGTCCTAATAAAAATTCATAACCTGCTTCTTTAGAATCTTCTTCTAAATCGAGTAAAACCATATCTAAATGGTCTCCATTTCCGATTGGTGGAAAATATATTAAACCTAACTCAGGTATTTTATATCTTATAAAGCACCATTCATTTGTAAAAGAAATTTCAGGCTTATAATAATCGCTATTAACAAATAACCAAACAGGATTATATTCACATAAATATGAATATGAATCAGTTAGATAATTCTTTAATCTTTTACAATCTAAAAATCCAAATTTATGGAAATTAATCACTTGTCATCTATCCTTTCAATTAAAAATGAAATAGGTCTAAATCCATCGTTACAAGATACTAAAGCTTTACGATCATCTCTCATCCAATTCCTAAAAATTGGTTTATTTTCCTTTATTGAATTAATAAAAGGAATCATAGTTTCCCAAGCACTATCACATAAGCCTTCTGGCTTAGTTATTCCATCAGTGTAAAAAACATCACCAACATTTATGGAACAAAGATTTTCTTGTGGGAGTTCAAATTCATCTATTAAATCTTGGTAAACTCCCCTTGTCATCGCAGTTATTTTAAACATAATTACTCCTTATCGTATATAGTTTGAGATGGCCCTATGTCATTTATTAAAATAGTATTTTTTAAAGTTAACATCTTTAAAGAAATAAATAAGTCTCCAGTACAGCCACCAACATGTAGTCCAAGCATTATTACGATTAAAGCACACAACAAGCCATCAGTAAAAATGATACCTAAAACAAATACAATATCAAATACAACAAATGGGGCAAGTGCTGTAATAAACATTGGCCATTTTTTAACATATATATTAGGCACGCCACAAAATGCACAAGATAATTTAATACCAAAAGTTAATTTCTTTTTTGTAAATATTTTATAAAAAAGTCCATGGACTAATTCATGTAATATCATATATAAAATTAAAAAAACAATAAAGCCAAAAAGATATATAGATGTCTTTATACTAATTTCAAATTTGAAATTAATTTTTTTAATTATAAATGATACTACAAATATTATTATAAATAATAATACACTAATTAAATTGGCTAATATAACAAATTTTTTATTAGATGCATCTATATGATATATTTTTTTATATCCTTCTGGTAATTCATCATAATAATTCATAAAAATACCTCAATAATATTATATCATAACAAAATAAAATACCCAAATAATTGGGTATCTTATTATTAGAAAAACGATGTATTTTTAGCAACATCACTTTCAATTAAGCCTAAAGCCTCTAGTGGTATTGCAAGTGCCTTTAATACAAAATACAAAAGTAATGCTTGTGGTAATAAATAAACTAAATTTTTAGGTAAAGATATAGTTAAAAAATATACTTTAGTTGCCTTAAAATTTAAGCCCATATACCATTTACGGCAAAGTGTACCCCAAAATGCATTACATAATAGATTTACACCTACTCTTGCAATTAAACATCTTGTGAAAGTAATATATGTTTTATGTAAAACTAATGCATATATAAAACATGCAAGAATTGCTTGAATTGTGTATGGGAAAAAGAATGATCCATCAGGTCTAACTAAATATCCTAATACATCTGATAAAAAGCCAATTCCTAGTGCAGGCACAGGGCCAAATAACATACACGCACAAGCTAAAAATAAAAATGCAAATGATAAACCAAGTTCACCAAAACCTGATGGTATTGGTATAAATTTACATACCATTACAAGAGCAAGGAGCGCAGACATCATTGTCAATGATTTAATATCTTTAAATGCACCAACTGAATCTTTAAAGAAAGATATATGGAATGGTGTTCTATACCTATTTTTATTATCATATGTTCTTTTTATATTCATATCTAATTTATCAATAAATATAAATATAAATAATAAACCTAATAATACACCTACACCAAAGCCTGATAGTGACCATACAATCATCATATTTAATTTATGATTAGATGCACTACCACTTGTAGTTTTTAAATTGCCTGCTGAATCTAAAGATTTTTCTTCTTCATAAGCTTTATCAAATAAATTAGTTGTGACACCTTTAATATATACAGTATTACCATCAGTATCTTTTATTTCATTACCGTTTTTGTCATAAGCTACTGTATCATATGTACTATATTCATTAATGATTTCATCAGATAAACACATTACAGCTAGATGTTGTAAAAAGCCTTTAGCAGCACTGTTGTTATAGGCTACTACTCCTTCTTTATTCTGTAATTCAAAAGATGATTTATCAACAGTGATAATATAATCGTTACCATCTTTAGATATTGAAATATTTTTTATTTCAACATAAGCGTAAGTTGATATTTTACTTCCAGTAAACCAACTGTTTTTAATTGACTTAACTTTTTCGATATTCTCATCACTTATTATGTCGTTGATATTTACGTTTACTTCTTCTTGATACCTATAAACAAATTTAAGTGCAGTCTTATCCTTATAAGTTAAATTAGATATTAATAAGCCAAGTAAAGATAATATAATTCCAAAAATAAGTATTATTATATATCCTTTCTTAAGGCATAATAAATATCTTTTAAATCCTTTAGGATTTTCTTTTGGTTCTTCAGGTTTTGAACCATTTTCTGAAGATTTTTCTATTTCTTCAAATGTTACTTCTTCATTTTTTTCCATAATAAAAAGGCCTCCAAAATTTTATTCAGAAGCCGCTATAAAAAATATTTACAGCGGACGCGCAAAATTACCGCCACAATAGTGTTCGTCCATACCCAACATCCCGTGATATGGCACTTAACGCAATTTCGCTACTCTGTTAAAACATCATTAATTTTATAGCATAAACAATAAATAATCAAGTATTAATTGGTTTTAATAACAAAAAAACACCAACATTTATGTTGATGCTTAAAATTATTTAGTATTTTTAATAAAATATTTAGTATTTGATTTAGCACTACTACTTATTTTTTTATGAGATACTTTATCAATATATAAATTATTTATCATTTCTTTAAATTCTTTATTATTTATCTTTGATAAATCTTTGTGGCTAATTGGAATGAAATATTTATTATTACCATCATTTATACAATAGATATTTGATAAATCA
>JAILIY010000049.1 GCA_024695025.1 Acholeplasmatales bacterium | reverse complement strand
CCATCGCTTTTGTATAATACACCTTTATATAAAGTATTTTTATTTTTTAACAATTCTTTGAATAAAATCATTCCTTCATCCAAAGTATATCTTATTTTTCCATCATCAATCAGTTTTTGTATGTTCATATTTAGTCTCCCCCTATTTAATACTATTATAGAGTATATTGTGGACATAAACAAGCACAAATAAAAAAACTAAAGTTTTTTAAGCTTCAGCTTGCCTTATATTGATCTATTGTTTCTTTAATTTTAGATACGCAATCAATTCCTTTTAAAATTTCTTTTAAATCTTCATCTTTTAATCTCATAATAAAAATTAGTACCCCTTAGTCTTTCTAGATTTCTCTAGTCCAACTTTAGGGGTACTCTTCATTAAAGCTTGCTTATTGTAACATATCGATTATTTCATCTATATATTAGAATCTATAATCTTTAAGCTGTAATTTCTTCTAAAGAACCGTCTTCTGGTAACATACCATCTTGTGGTTGTGTACCATCTTCTGGTTGAATTTCTTCTGGTTGCATATTATTTTCTTTATATGATTTATCTGATTTTTTATCATCTTTATGAGAATGACTTTTAGTTTTAGTATCTTCTGCTTCTTCAACTAAGTTATATGTAGTTGTAGCTACACCATCAATTTCTTCTGTTGTAATTTCAAATACATATTTAGTGTTATCATATTTTACTTTTAGATAATCTATTTCATCTTCAGTATAATACTTTAATGTGTATTTAACGCCATTTTCATTAATTTTGATCTTATATTCATCATCTTCATACTCTCTTGAAACTTTATAATATTCTGTTTCTTGTCCATCTTCAACGATTCTACAAGAATATTTTTCTTCGATATCACCGTCTTCTTCAGTTTCTGTTTCATCTTTGATAATAACTTGTTTTGTATCTGAAATATTAACTGTTAATTTTAATTTTTCTTCGATATCGCCATCAGATTCATTATCATCTTCATGTTTAGCTATAAATTCATAAGTTTGATCTTCGTATAATAAGATACCAGAATAATTTGTTTTTACTTCATATTCAGTTTTGTTGCGTGGAATTTTCTTTTCACCTTCCACTGTTTCAGATTCAGAAACATATAATACATATTCCTTACCATCATAGCTTATTACTTGTTTTTCTAAATATCCTTCTTTATCAGATTCATATTTTTCTAAACTAATCTTCTTTTCTGCAAGGATATTACCCTTATCAATAAGCTCAGTGATTTCAGTCATATCAACTGTTTCTTCTGTAGTTTCTTCTGTTGTTTCTGTTTCTTCTGTTGTGCCTTCAGTTGAATCACTACTTTCAGTTACTTCCTCACTACTTTCTTCACTACTTGTTGTCTCACTTGATCCTGTTTCATCATTTGTCTCATCTGTTGTGCTAGCATCTTCTAATACTTCATTTAAATTTAAATAATTAATTGTATTGTATGCTGAAATTGCTTCCTTAGTAAATGTATCTTCTGAATTTACTTGTGCACTTTCTGAATCATCCCCACATGATGTTAATGCGATAACTCCTAAACCTAAAACTCCTATCCCTATAAAAAAATATTTTCTTTTTTTCATTTTTCTTTACCTCTTTTCACCTTATATACAATTCTTATATTGTGGGTTTATTGGATTTTGTAAAAAAAAATAAAAAAAAATAATTTGGACATATTTTAAATGTCCAAATCACTTTATCTTTTAATTACAAAATCATTATATGTATATTTGTTATTTTCGCCAACTTCAAGTTTGATTTCATCTATTTCTTTGGTTTTACTTGAATCTTGATAATTATAATTAATTGAATAATAACCACTATATTCTTTTATTTCTAGTTTTTCATATACATTAGTATAATAATCTTCAAGTTTATATTTAAAAACTTTTATTCCTTTTATATTTTTTAATGAAATCTTCTTTTTGTATTCTTTGTTTCCTTCTTTTACTTTATAACTATAACTATATTCGTTATCTTCAGAATCTATTTCTCTTTTAATAGTTACTTCTTGATTATCAATATAATATTTTATTTTAACTTCTGATTCATCATTTTCTAATTCAAGTTCGATTGTACCTTCATAGATGTTTCCACCTAAATCTAGTGCTACATCACCTTCAATATCTATCTCATCTTCATTAGATTCAAATATATTATCATTAGAATACATTATATAATCTTCTATATTGTATTTATATTTATAATTTTCTCCATTTATTTTAAATTTACCTTTTTTATAATCAATATTAAATGATTCAAAATTAGAATATAAATCAGTAAATAAAGGATATAATGTTTCAACATTTGAAACAGCCTCACTAAAATCAGATTCAGTTATTTCACTGTTTAAACTATAAGTAGTATTTGTTTCTTCAGTCATATTACCAGCATAAAGTACTTCAAGGGCAACTTGTGTACCCACACTAGAACTGTCTAAACTAACTGTATTTGAATAAGTTTTAACACTAGATGAATTATTGTTTAATATTAACGCTAAGACTAAAACTGTAACTGAGACAAGAAGTACTGAAAATGACGCAGATAATTTAACTAAAAAAGGAAACTTACGTTCTTTTTTCTTTGGCAATTTATCTAATATCATCTTTGATGTTGTCTTTATTTCATATCCATCAAATTCATTTTTGATATCAAATTCATTCATCACTTTCACTCCTAACTTTTTTAATGGCATTGTTATAAGCCCAGGTAATAGTACCTAAGGGCTTATTTAATAATTCTGATATTTCTTTATGTGTCATACCATTGACAACATGAAGTATCACAATTTGGAATTCATCATCCTTTAATACCTTTTTCATTTTTTTAACAATTTCTGATTCATCTAAGTCAAATACTTTTTCTTTTTCTTCAGCAATAAAATCTGTATCTTCTATTCTATCTTCTTTTTTATTCTTTTTAAGATAATTTAAAGATAATGATTTAGCTATCTGCATTAAATATGCAAGAATATTCATATCTTCTTTTACTTTCTTCTTATACCTTAAAAACTTTAAATAAGTTTCCTGTAAAACATCTTCAGACTCCATAGAATCTTTAAGATATGAATATATTAAGTTAAAGGTTGGTCTTTTAGTCAACTCATAAAACCTATCAAAATATTCTAATTCTTCATTTTTAAGATGAATTAATAATTCTCTTAATTCATTCATAGGTTTCCACCTTTCATACAATATACAATCATAAAACACTAGTTTTATTGGATTTAATAAAATTTTTTTGTTTTTAATTTATTATATAATACTTTTTAAGTTAATCAAATCTAATTAATCTATCGTAAAAGAAAAAATGGCAACTTAACGTTACCATTTATAAGTACTATAGCCACTTATCTATCGCCTACTAAAAAGTGACAAATATTTTTAAGACCTGCAACTTATCAGTCGCCTACGGGTAAGCGACACTCATTTATTAAGCCCTGCGACTTATCAGTCGCCTACAGGGAAGCGACAATTATTTTATGAACCCCTACCACTTGTCAGTCGCCTATAGGGAAGCGACAATCATTTATGAACCCCTACGACTTATCAGTCGCCTATAGGGAAGCGACAATCATTATTTAACATTTCTTTATGTTAAAAGTGCCATAGCTTTTCGGCACATTTATATTTTACTAAATATTGCACATAAATGCAAATATTATAAATTCTTTATAAATTTCATTAATGCTTCTTGATATTCTTCAAATTCAATTTCACCATTTATATATTTTTCTGCTTCGGGAATATTTTTAATTCTAGGATCAATTTCTTCCCCAAATCCTGCACCTATAATATTATCATTTTTTTCAAATGATTTTCTTCTTCTAATCTTTTCTTCTTCTGTAATTGACATAATTACATCAACTCCTTCACTAAAAAATCAAAAACAGCGCATGGATAGTTTCTTTCACCATATTGTATTAATGCTCTTATTTTTTCATTTTTAGCTCGTTAAAATTAAGGTTTTATTCTCTTGTAATTGTACCTAATACTTTAAAGCCGTTTTCAAACAAATACATATTTATTTCATCAATATCATAATAATTTGATTCAACAAAATATTTAATTATTAAATCAAATATTATTGAATTAGATATTGTATATCCACA
>JAILIY010000163.1 GCA_024695025.1 Acholeplasmatales bacterium | reverse complement strand
GTTAACTCCTGAAGGAACCTTAATTGCGCCAGATTTAACTGTACCATCAATTATAATAGTGTATCCAGATTTAGCTTGTGAAATAGCACTTGATAAAGATGTTCCACCATTTTTAACAGTAATAGTCTTTCCAGATGTTGAACTTGATGAGCTTGATGATGAACTACTTGAAGAGCTTGATGATGAACTACTTGAAGAGCTTGATGATGAACCACCTGAAATCCATCCAGCATTAGAAGCAAAGCTATTTAAATCCCAGCCATTTGATTCACTCTTATAAGATTTTGAATTAGTATCAAAATATCTGTTCATAATCTTTGTTCTATCGCCATATTCAGAAGATTTCTTTGAATCACTCATAATATATGACTTACCAGATACGCCTAAATTTGAAGCTGTCTTTGAATCTAATTTCCAACCAATATCTGTTACGTCATATTTAGTTGAAATTTGTGATCCATACCAAACATTATTAACGTTTGACATAGAGCAATTAATATAAGCTACTTGATTATAATATCCAGAAGACCAAGGAGTACGTGCAAGATATGTTTTATTTCTACTATCTGCCTCAATAGAACAATTTAAGAATACAACACCTTTTGAAACTGATGATGTAACATCCATTCTTGGAGCACAAATATATGATTGATGATATGAAGTATTTGAGTCATAAATAGACTTAATCTTACATTGTTCAAATAAAGCTACACGACCAGTTATTTCTGACCAAATAAAATCAACATCGCCTTCAACATAGCACTTATAGAACCAGCACTTGCTGCTTGTTCTAATTGTATCTTGATGAGATTTAAATGAACAGTTATAAGCTGATAATGTACCAGTTGAATCAAATCCGATAGCTTCAGCTTGTGTTTCTGTTGCAGTTGAAGAAGGGCGTTTAAATGTGTTTTGTAAGGTAATGTTTTCTAATATAAGATTACCAGAACCTTCAAATTCAAATAAACATCTAGCTTTTTGAGTTGTATTTGCTTGTGTTAACTTCTTTAAAGTTTGTGAGTTTGCAGAGGCAATTACTACTTTAGAACCATATGAAGAAGTTGTTTGACCTTGAATTTTTACTGTACCCTTACCATTATAATAAAGACATTCGTTATAAGTGCCTTCACCAAGCTTAATTGTATAATTGCCTGAATTTTTAGCTGCATTTAATGCTGCTTGAATAGTTGAATACTTAGTACCATTCAAAGTAACACTCTTACCTGAAACAGTTGTTGTAGTTGAACTGCCAGAAGTTGAAGATGAGCTTGAACTTGAACTACCAGAAGTTGAAGATGAGCTTGAACTACCATCCTTTGTATCTACTTGAATCTTAAATAAATTAATATTGCAACTTGTAGACCATAAATATAATGCTTTATGAGAACCAGTGTAGTTATAAGAAAATTGATTTGCTGAAGTAGTAGGATTAAATGATGATAATCTATTACCACTTGAATCGCAAATTGCTAAAGTTCTTGAATCTTCAGCATTAGCAACTACTTTAAGAGTACATGCACCATTAGTTGGAACCTTAACACTTCTATAAGAAGTGCCACCGCCGCCTCTAAGTGATAAACAATGTGTATATTCTGTACCATTAACAGTTACAGAAGATGCCTTCACTTGCATATACTTTGAACTAGTTGCATAAAGTTCTAATCCATCAACTGTAGTTGATTGTGATATAGTACCTAATGATTTAAAACTAGTGTTTTTAAAGTTCCAGGAAGTTGATGCAGCGTTTGCAGAATTTGTAAATAAAAATAGACATGCAGCAGCTACTGTCATAGCCATTCCTAAAACGAACTTCTTAATTTTATTCATTTTTTACTTTTCCTCCTCTAATGAAATTTAAAACTAAGACACGATAATAATAACACAAAAGAAATTTAATGTAAACGTTTTTATTACAAAAATTGCAAGCGCTTTCGCTTTCATAATATTTTCATAAAAAAGCATTAATTTTAACTAATAATATATGTCAATATATGACTCTTTTATTAGTCGATATACAATGTTATTGAGATGATAATGATTAAACCAAAATCGTATATTATAGTACCGATTTTTATTGACATTATTTAAAATATAATTAATAATAATTTTTGGTAGGTATCTTTTAAAATTTAATATTTAAGAGAGATGTTATGTTTTATGCTTTAAAATTTAAATAATTTATGAAATAGAAGGGAGAAAAAATGAAAAAGATTAAATTATTTATTTTAAGTTTTTTTTCGTTATGTTCAATAGCGATATTTTCATTTGCTTGTAAAAGCAATAAGGTTTACGCTGCTTCTTCAGGTAGCTCAGTGTATAGTACTTCCTATTATTCTTCTAGTGGCTTAGACGATAATTTGGATAATATTCCTGATGAAAGTATATTGAAAGATTTTGACAAGTTTGGAAATCTTTATTTTGAAAAAAAGAATGACAAATATTATTTATCTGTAGGTACAGATTATTTAGGTGACTTAATAGATGATATAACTTATACTGATAAGTATACTTTTTATAATTGGTTTGATTCATGTTATCGAGTAGAAAGAAGTTATGAAAATAGTTATGGAAAGTGTACAAATAATACGGCATTTAAGGAGACAAACTGGGAGTTTGCTATCACAGTTGATGGTGAGACTAAATTTTGTTATGATTATTGGTCAGAAATGGAAATAGAAAGTAGTAGTTTCTTGTTAACCATACCGTTTAGATATTATACTGAAACATGTGATCGTTTAACCGAAGAGTGGCTTTTTGATGAGTATTATTATTTTAGTATAACTTATAAAATATCAGTTGATTATAGAAAAATAAAGACCTATGGTTACGGCTGTATAAGCAGATACATTGAAGCAAATGATGTAGAATACAGAGAATTTGGCCCAAAAGGAATGGATTTTGGTAGCATTAAAAGAAGTGGTAATGCTAAT
This sequence comes from Acholeplasmatales bacterium, assembly GCA_024695025.1. Taxonomy (GTDB): domain Bacteria; phylum Bacillota_I; class Bacilli_A; order Acholeplasmatales; family Anaeroplasmataceae; genus Anaeroplasma. The sequence goes on along the minus strand of JAILIY010000163.1, from coordinate 1,576 downwards.
TATAGAAATTTAAATTCTATAGCAAAGGTGGAAGTTTTACCTGTATCAATCGATAGAGAAATAGTGAATCAAATTTATGTTGATGGATATACGATTGGAAGGTACCAATATAGTTCATATTATGAGACCATTACAGTGGGTAATAAAGTACATAATTTTGATAGTTTTTTAAAGGAAAATTTTTTCCCTAATGGAGCTGAAATTAGTGATGAAGATTATGAGTATATAAGTGAATATTTAACTGTAAGCAATAATACAGGATATTCTAATGTTCAATGGCATTTTGCAATTAAAGACTCTGAAGGAGTTCATTTTCCTGGAGAGGGAGTTAATTATATTAATACAAACGATGATAATTTCATATTAATATTGCCTGTTGAATATAACTATTTTTATTCAGATGAAACTGATTCAGAGGGATATAGTTATGGATGTATTTCTTTTGAAGTGTTCTTAGACAAGAGTAATAGTTATGTAGATGGAAAAGTTGTATATAAACCAGACGGGATTAGTTTAGGAAATGAATTTAAAGATGATTTTATTTTAGCTCGATATAATGAACTTTCGGTAATAGAAGCATATACTGAAGGTGAAAGAGATGTGGATCGAGCTACTTGTGCTCCTGTATCTAGTATTAAAGCTGGGCCAGATGGTTTAAGGGAATCTCCATGCTCAATTTGTTCTGCCTTTGGTGCTTTAAAAGGAATTGAGTTAGCAAAAGGATACAATAAATATTCTCATCCATTAATAGGTGCGGGAAGAGCCGAAAAATGGGATGGAAAGTTACCTGATAACATGACATCTTTTAATGGAACAGTAGGACAATTAAAAAATAAAGACGGAAATATAGATGAATATAATGTATGTACTCTTGTTACTGATAGTGGACAAAGTGATAGTATAACGAATAATAGATATGTATTCAATGAAGTTATAAGGCTTGGTTATCATATTATGAAAAACAATGACTATAAGACACATTTTTTTTATAATGAAAAAGGTGTAGAAGAATATCTAAAAACATATAAAAGTAGTATAAACTGGAGATATGTTGTTGGTGAGAGTACAATTTATCATGTAGGTAAAAAGAATGGTGTTTCTGACAAGGGTTGTACTGAAAGCGATGCATATAATCTAATTAAATCCTATATGGATAGAAATATTCCGGTTCAAATTGGCGATGAAGATTATGAAATTTTGACTTCTAATTCAAACGAAGATATAATTGGTCATGCAATGCTAGCTGTAGGTGTAGGTATAACTAAAGATGGTGTTAAAGAAGTTATTTACGACCGTGGTGGAGGTAGTTTTTATGCAATGCCTATATCTGATGTTGATTATTTTTGGTTATTAGATGTTAAATATCAAGAACGTGTTCCTAGTTATATTAACATCTTTAACATAAAAATAAAAAATGGTTACAAATGGGTAGATGTTACATATTAAAATAACAAAGTAAAACATAATATTATAAGATACTTATTCTAATTAGAAGACAGGGTGTTATTTATAACACTCTGTTTTTTTGTGTTTCTAAATTGAAAATCATACTCAAAAAGAAGTGGTTTATTGATAA
>JAILIY010000151.1 GCA_024695025.1 Acholeplasmatales bacterium | reverse complement strand
GGCACTAAACCAATCTAGGGGGATAGGGGGATAAAATCCTATTCCAAATCAGGGGGATACCCCTCCTCCAAAATAGGGGGATGGATGGGTAGTGTTTATATGAAATTAAAGAGCGTTAACTCGGTTGAGTTTTCGCTCTTTTTTAGTGGCCCAAATCATAGTTTAATTGGTTCGTTTTTATTAAGTGAGAATAAAGCTCTATTTCTGAATCTGTTAAATTGGCTATATCCGTAACCATCATTCAATATTCTTTTTAGTCTTCCATTCAATGATTCCATGGGACCATTGGACATTCTTTTACCATCTAATCTAATAAATGAGTTAACAATATAGTATCCATAAAAGATTCCCAGTAAGCCTAAAATAAAAAATCTCGCACCTAAAAGCGAGAAAAAGTAACTTTGTATAATTAAAAAACTGAGATTTTCTCGCTTTAGAAGTGAGTTAATCTCAGTTTTTATTACTTTAGGTTCAATTTTAATTCTTTAGGTAATTTATCAGACCATGGTAAAAGCTCATCAATATTTATCTTATTGATGTTATTTAAAACATATTCTAAATATCTTTCAACACATAAGCCATTAGCTTTTGCTGTTTGAATAATTGAAAATAATAATCCTGATGCTAATGCACCATTCTCAGTTTTAGAGAATAAGAAATTCTTTCTTGATATTACAAATGGTTTTACTGCTCTTTCAGCTAGATTATTTGATATCTCTAAATATCCATATTCTCTATATGTAAATAATTCATCCCATGAATTCTTCGCATAATTAACTGCTTTATCTAGTAATGATCCTGGTTGTGCATTTATAGACCATATTTCATCATGTAAATCATCTACTAGCTTTTGATATTCGTTAGTGTTTCTCATTTCTTTTATTTTTGAGATTGTATATTTCTTTTCTTTAAAATTCTTTTCGGCATTGAATAGCTTATCAAACTTTTCAACTACGACTTTAGCCTTAGATGCTTTAATCTCTTTTGGCTTTAATCCTTTTAATACATCAAAGAAATAACGTCTTGCGTGGGCCATACAACGCTGTATACCTAAAAGACTATCTTTAAACTTATCATATCCAGCATATCTATCACATACTAAATATCCTTTATAATCTTTAAATAGATCTTCAGTCTTATCAGTCTTTCTTGATTCTGAAAATTCATAAATATAAACAGGATTATCAAAGAAGGTAGTTGTATATACAAACATATAACAATTTTGTCTATCAGCTATATCAATAACCTTTAAAGTAGTTTCATCTGCGTGTATTACATTTGCCTTATTATGTGTAAGCTCATACTTTAATTTATCATATAAAGGATTTAATATTAAAGCTGCCTCAAGTACATAATTAGATAAGCACTGTGTAGATAGATTGATTCCTTTACTGATAAGATATTTAGAATATCTATCTAGAGGTACTGCTAGATTATATTTCATATTAATAATATCAGCTACTACAGAAGGAGTAACAGGTGAATGTCCAAATACATCATCTGATAATGCTTGCTTAACTGTAGAATCACATTTATTATTCTTACATGCATATTTCTTAGTTATTATTTCAACTACCTCATATGTTGCTGGATACTTAATAATCTTCTTAGTTGAATCCTCACCAATTTCAATCATTACCTCTCCACAGTTAGGACAGATTCTATCTTTCTCATCTAATTCCTTAACTATAGTTCTTGTAGGCTTTAAGTCATATGTGAAATTATGATTGCCTCGTTTTTGGCCTGGCTTTTTATCTGATTTTGCTTCAGCTTCATTAATAGCCTCATCAATAGGCTCTAATCTCTCACTCTTTTTAACGAATGTATTATATGTATCTCTTATTTGACGTTGATGCTCATTTTCATATTTTAAAATAAGCTTATCAAACTTTATTCTTAAATCTCTTAATTCTATATCTTGTTTTTCAATTTGATTATCTTTTTCAAGAAGTAATTTTATTAATTCGTCTTTACTTAAATTATTATAATTATTCATACTAAAATTACCTCCTTCAATGCGTATTATATGTAATATAATAAATGGTGTCAATCCCACGTCCTTCACTGAAAATGCACCTATATTTTTTGATATTTTTACTATTTTTTAAATATATAAAAATCAAAAATGTGGATAACTATAAAGGCTTATGGATTATAAGCTTCAATATCTTATAATCTCATACATTTTCCTTTAGTTATCCACATATCTAATTTAAAAATCGATAATTATTTTTTTGCTTTTTTATTGAAATTTTCTCTTAAAATAAATCATATTTTTTATTTAATTTTCCTTCTAGCCTATATACAAAATCTAATCCATTAAGTAATATCTTTAAATCATCTTTAGATATTGTTCCCATTTCACCTGTGTCTGGATAAATGTATTTACCTACATCAAGCTTTTTATAATACATCCATACTCCATTTTCCTCAAATTCTAATATCTTCATACATTTTTTAGATTTACTACAGAATAAGTATAAGTTATGCTTTATAGATTCTCTACTAAATTGCGATAATACTATTTTAGATAATCCATAAATGCCATATCTAAAATCTGTAGTCCCTGTATATAGGTATATTTCATTAACTTCATTTAAATCAATCATTTAAATTCCTTTATTACTTGAGGAAAAATAGAATAATCAAATTCCAAAGTAATTCCATTTGGTAATGTTAATTTTATATTGGTATTAGAAGTAATAGGTTCTTGTTTAATTATTGGTGTAATATCTTGAAATGAATTATTAGCTATAAGGTTAGCAGAATTATAATGTCTTAACCACGTTGCTAAAGTTGATTTATGTAAGTTATTTTCTTTTGAATATTGTGTAAGTGATAAATTTGATGATAAATAGCTTTGTACATGTTGTGCCTTCTCATCAGCTGTATACCATCCATGTTGATTTGTTGCCATATTAAAAATCCTCCTACAATGCTTTCTTACATTATAATAGGATCAATTATTAGATTATAGATGGGAATCTTTTATGCATACAACAATATAATATTTCCAATGATTTAATAGAATACCGAAATCGATAAATTCTTCAAACGGAGATTTCTTAAATTTTTCAATAAAATCTTCAACCTTAGTTATAGATTCTTTAGAATAATCTTCAGTTAGATTAAATTCTCTATAAGACTCTTTTAAGTAATATGCATCTGTAAGATCTTTATCTATTGATAATAAAGCATTTAAAACAGCGTGTTTGTCTGGTAAGTAGCTATAATGAGATTTTGGCCTTACATTGTATTTGATTTTATCAAAGTCTTCTACAAAATAATAATGGAATGATTTTAAAAGCCAGTAGAAGCTGCTTTTATCTGTATCTTTTGTTGAAACAAATTTTCTTTGAATTTTTAATCTTATCTTATCCATTGCTTCTGTAAGATGTTTTATAACATGGAATGAATCAACACATATTGTAGCGTTAGGTAGGTATCTTTCTGCTATATCAACATATGTTTGCCACATATCTATATTCACATATTTGACATTTAAACGTTCTTTTATTGGAATATGTATGAAATATTCCTCTAAAACATTCTTACGTCTTGCATCTAATAGATCGAGTAATGTATTGCTTATAGGGTCAAACATACAAAAAGAGTATTTGGTTCTTGTGAGCTTTCTTGAATATACTTCGTCGAAGCACAAGACCTTAGACAATGTATGTCTCTTTATATCAACACATTCGTCAAAGGTTCTTAATACAGTAGTTAACGGGACGAAATAATCTGATGAAGTGTTTGAGAAAGTCATTCTAGGTTCTCTTAATGAATTAATCATTTGTAATTTTCCGTAATAACTTATAGGTTCGCCAATAGGATTATTTTCAATGAATGTATGTCTACATTCTTTACAAATGAATTTCTTTTGGTGAAGAATAATAGTTATTTTTTGTTTTGGTTTAATACAATGATTAATATGTTTTTCTCTTGTTTCCTTTATTACAGTATTAGTTGACTTACAAAATGGACATGCTATAATCCTCCTATTCAGATAGAGATGTATTGTAATTTCAGAAGTAGTAGAATCGACGTAAAGTGTTGTTCTTTCCTTGTTGACATCGTAGGTATGTAATCCTACAAATTTAAGTAATTCTATGCTATCATCATTCACGGGGACCTCCTTTCATTTTGATTTGGGTAATTAAATGATATCATAGGTCCCTTTTTAGCTATACCAAAATAGGGGGATAAGTATTGTTAGCTTCATCCCCCTAAAATGGAATAGCTTATACTCATCCCCCTGATTTGGTTTATATCTGAGTCTTTTATGCCTTTTTTCTTTATATAGGCATTAATATTTTAATTATATGGTTAAAATTTTACACGTTTTGACCTAAATAAAAATTTTATAGCATTATAATGTTTTATAGGTTTTGAAGAACTGTGCTAGGTTTTTTTACTACTTCAAACTTGTTGGGGGACATATTGTATAACCAAGGTGATAGATATGAAAAAATGAAGTATATATGCAAGAATAACTGAAAAAAGGAATCTGAAACCAAATCTTCGATTACTTCGATATTTAATGTAAAATAGAAGAGTTCATGTTGGCGACCGCACAAATTATAAAACCGCACATTTTAATCTTATAAACCGCACATATTTTTAGTGCAATCGTTAAATTGTATTAAAATGTGCTTTACGTTCCATTAGTCAAAAACCGAACCCATAAAACTAAAGGTTTGGATTAAAATATAATAATTAAAAAAGGCTTTGTTAGATTTTCTAACCTTAGAGTGAGGGGGTTCTTACCGTATGATAAGCCAATAGGAGATATCATATCATATGTATCTCCTTTTTTGTTTGTTGCAATTTTATCTTGGGGTTGGGTTTGTGACAGTAAAGACGTATCGTTAGAACCCGATTATTGAAAAACTAAAATTGATTACAACAATATGATATAATAAAATCTAAAGGAGTTGATATAATAAGAGTAGATTCAAAAGAATTAAATAAGACATATACATATGAATATGATGAAAATAATAATATTATATCTAAGGGTATTCATGATCTATCATATGATGAAACGTTATGTAATTCTGAATTCATCGATTATAGTTATGA
>JAILIY010000137.1 GCA_024695025.1 Acholeplasmatales bacterium | reverse complement strand
ACTATCAAGTGGTGATTTTCTTCTTGTAGCTTCTTTTGCTTTACGAGCAGCAATTCTTGCACGAGAAGCAAGTAAACACTTGTCGATAATTGCGCGTGCTTGATTTGGATTTTCATTTAAGAATCTATCAAGGGCATCACCAAATACTTGTGATACGATAGCACGAACTTCTGTATTACCAAGTTTAGTCTTTGTTTGACCTTCAAATTGAGGATTTGGATGCTTAACTGATACGATTGCAGTTAAACCTTCTCTAACGTCTTCGTTTGAGATTTCTTCATCCTTCTTTAATAAATTATTTGTATCAGCATATTTTTTAATACAACGAGTTAAAGCCATTCTAAAGCCTTCTTCGTGTGTACCACCTTCGTGAGTGTGAATATTGTTTGTAAAAGAATATAAAGTAGTGTTGTAATCTTCATTGTACTGTACTGCTACTTCAACTTCAATTTCATAACCTGTAATCTTATCTTTTACAGTATCTTCTGCATAAACGATACCTTCTGTGATAAGCTTTTTATTCGCATTTAAATATGCTACATATTCTTTAATACCACCATCATAGTGATATTCTTCTTTTCTAATGTTTTCACTATCTCTTGAATCAGTGATAGAGATTTTAATTCCTTTATTTAAAAATGCAAGTTGTTGAATACGAGCTCTTAATGTTTCAAAATCATAAACTGTAGTATCTGTAAAGATTTGACTGTCTGCTTTAAATGTAACTTGGCTTCCTGTATGATTACTTTCACCATGTTCAATAAGATCAGTTACAACTTTACCACGTTCATATCTTTGAGAATATTCTTTATTATTTCTATGAACATTAACTTCAAGCCATTCAGATAACGCATTAACAACAGAGGCACCAACACCGTGTAAACCACCAGATACTTTATATGATGAACCATCAAATTTACCACCGGCATGAAGGACAGTAAAGATAGTTTCTACTGCAGGTCTACCTGTCTTTGGATGTAGATCAACTGGCATACCTCTACCATTATCAGTAACTCTGATGATGTTATCAGGTAATATTTCTACTTCAATTTTATCAGCGTAACCAGCTAATGCTTCATCAATTGAGTTATCTACTATTTCCCATACTAAGTGATGTAATCCTCTTGGTCCTGTTGAACCGATATACATACCAGGACGTTTTCTTACTGCTTCTAAACCCTCAAGTACCTGTATACTAGAGGCGTCATATTCTTTCTCTTCCATTTTTATACTCCTTTCAAGTTATCTATTCTAATTACTAATGCATTACTTAAGAGATTATCTGGAATCTCTAAAATAGATGTAGTAGTTATTAAGACCTGTTTTGATTCCATAACATATTTTGTTAAGGCTTCAATCTTTTTGTTGTCTAGTGCCTGATAAATATCATCAAGCAATAGAATTGGTTCTTCATTTAAGCTTGTAATTATTTTTTTAAGTGCAAGCTTAATTGATATATAAATGAGTCTTGCCTGTCCTTCTGAGGCAAACTCTTTAGAATCTAAATCATTTATTTTAATTAAAAAGTCATCTCTGTGAGATCCAAGTGATGTCACTTTATTGAAAATATCACTTTGATATTTATTCTTAAATGAATTATATATATCATTTGGATTATATGTAGGTTCATATACTAAACTTATATTACTTATACCTAAATTCTTTGATATATCCTTTAAATATTCATTTAAATTATTTAAGAATTTAATTCTTTCTTCGTAAATATATTGTAAAGATTCACAAAGACTTTGGGTTAATATGTCAAGCATCATATTATCGACATTATCATTTTTGAGTAATTGATTTCTTTCACTTAATAATTTTTTATATTTACTAGATTCATTTAAATATTTCTTATTTATTGTAGAAATATATAAATCTAAAAATCTTCTTTTATCAAGCTTTGCCCCAGTTACAAGTGAAATATCAGAAGGCGAAATCATAACTACATTTAGTTTACCTAAATAATCACCTGTCTTTTTTATTTCTTTATCATTGATAAATAATGTCTTTTTATCCTTTGATACAACAACTTTATAATTCTTTATATCTTTTATTTTTACTATAGCGAAATCCTTATTAAATTTAATTGTATTATCTATTTCAGTTGTCCTGTGACTTTTTGTAGTACTCGCAAGATATATAGCTTCTAAAATTGAAGTTTTACCTGTGGCATTCTTTCCACTAAAAATTACTAATGAATTATTTGTTTTTAAATTTAATTCATCAAAATTTCTAAAATTTTTTAAATTGATATTTGTTATCATTCTATTTCAAATGTATCTTTTCCAACCTTGATCAAATCACCAGGATATAATTTTCTTCCTCTTCTTTGTTCAAGTTCATCATTAACAAATACTTCATTATCCATAAGATAATATTTAGCTTCTCCACCACTAGATATTACATTTTCAATCTTTAATAATTGTTGAAGTGTAATATATGGAGTTGTTATTTTTAGCTTCGACATAAAAAAACCCCTTTCTATATAATTATATTATATAGAAGAATAAAAATCAATGAAAAACGCTTAATTTTTTAATTTTTTAGGCTTAATAATAAATATTAAGGAAAACATTTAAAAATTAATTATAGGCTTAAAAAATATAATTATAATAAGAATCTAATATTAAAACAAAAAGAAAAAATGTATTAATCTTTCGACTAATACATTTCAAATCTTTTAAATTAATCCATTCTTACTGGTAAAATTAATTGAATTAAATTATTATCTTTTTCGCCCTTAACAATAAATGGACGAGTTTCTTCTGTTAAATAAATTGTAATTTCAGTTGATAAGAAACTTCTTAAAGCTTCAATTAAATATCTAGATGAGAATCCAATATTAAGTGGACCTTCAGCCTCTACTTCAGTTGGAATAATTTCTTCTCTCGCATCACCAATTATCGCATTATTAGTTAAAATTTCAATTGTTCTATCTCTTTTAATAGATAATTTAATAATAGAGAATGTAATTTCTTTATCTTTTTCTCTATCTCTTGGAGATAATAATGAAACTCTTTCTACAGCTTCAACTAGTGAATCTTTGTTAAATTTAACAACTGTTGAATATTTAGATGGAATTATTTTTGATGTATCTGGATATGTTCCTTCAAGTAATCTTGTTTGGAAAACAACATTCTTAAATTTAATTAATAATTTATTATTAGAGAAATATAATTGAACATCACCATCATAATTATCAATAGCCTTAAGCATTTCATCTAATGACTTATTAGGAATTGTAATATTAAAGTTTCTATATTCAGGTATATTTAATGTCTTTTGAGATAATCTAAATGAGTCAGTAGCTGTAATAACTAATTTATTGTCTACATTGTTAAAATTAACACCAGTTAAAATAGGTTTCTTTTCACTTTGTGATGTAGCAAATACAGTTGATTTAATAATATCTTTTAAAATATCTGAATGTAATGTTAATGGATTATCTAAAGCAACAAAATCAATCTTTGGATAATCTAAAGCATTCATGATATGTAATTTATATTCACCACGATCAGCTTTAATAATTAAAATCTTATCTTCATCTAAATATAAATTAACTTTTTTAGAATTAATTTTTCTAATAATATCAATAAAATATTTACCTGGTACAACTGTAGAACCTGTCTCTTTAATTTCTAAATTAATTTTGTCAGTAATTCTAACTTCTACTGCTATATCAGAATTTGATGATGTTAAGAATAAATCTTCACTAGTAGCATAGAATTTAATACCTGTTAAAATAGGTAGAGGTGATTTACTTGGTAAACCTCTCATAATGACATTTAAATTTTCAATTAATAATTCTCTTTCGATTGTAATATTCATATTTCCTCCAAAAAAATATATTAATTAATATTTTAATAATATATATAATGTGATGTGGATTTTGTGGATAACTTTCAAAAATCGCATAAATACACTATTTATTCTATCATAATTAATGTTGAAAAAAAAGATTTAATCCACAAAAATTCACATTTATATTAATATTTTTATATAAAATAAAGCCTAAGATTTTAAATTGATATTTTATCTTAGGCTAATGTGATTATAATTTTTTTAATATTGCTTCTATTGCAAGCTTTAATTCAGGATTAATTTTTAATTCAGCTTCCATTTTTTCACAACCATTTATTATAGTTGAATAATGTCTGTCATTTAATAATAGACCTATTTTTGCATATGTTAAATTATATTTTGTCTTTAATATATACATTGTAATATGTCTAGGTAATACTACTTTAGCATTTCTTGAAGAGCCTAAAATATCTACAACTTGTACACCATACATGCTAGCTACTACAGAAATACAGTTTTCATATGGATTATTTTGAGGTGCTTTATTTTTAATTAATTCATATAATGCACTTTTTGCTGATTCTAGTGTTATTTCTTTATTATCAAAATCAGAGAAAATTATTACTCTATTTAAAGCTCCTTCAAGTTCACGTACATTATCAGTGAATGTTTCTGCAATAAATGCAATTACATCTTCTGGTATCTTCTTTTGAGTTTTTTCTGCAATTTTTCTTTTTAAAATATTAACTCTTTGATTAAAATCAGGTTGATTAATATTAACAGATACACCACATAAGAATCTAGATGTCAAACGATCCATAAAACCATTTAATCTATTAGCTGGTACATCTGATGTAATAACAATTTGTTTGTTTTTATTAATTAATTCATTAAATAATTTAAAAAATTGTTGTTGAGTACCATTTTTATCACTTAACATTTGTATATCATCTACTAATAAAACATCTGTATTATCATATTTTTCTTCGAAAGCTTTTAAATTATTATCTCTATTAGCTCTCATATAATCGCTTAAATAATCATTAGCTTGAACATACACTATCTTTTTACTTACATCATAATCAGAAATATAATTACCAACTGCTTGCATCAAATGGGTTTTACCTAAGCCTACACCACCAAAAATATATAGTGGGTTAACGAAATTACCTGGGTTTTCTGCAACCTTACATGCAGTTAAAAATGCTACACGGTTAGAATCACCAGTAACAAATGATTCAAAAGTATAATTCATTAATAGATCATTTGAATTAAGCTTTTGGAATGTTTGTTTTGGTTGAGGTGCTTTTGGTAAAGCATCTTCTGTGATAAATTTAAGCTTTATTTTCTTATCTAATTTTAAATTATTAACAATATTTTCTATATTTCTATAATAAACATTATTAATATTATGTTGAATAAATGTTGAAGGACATATAACATATACTAGTCCACCTTCACCTTCAACTACTTTTGTGACGTCTTGAAAAGTTTGGTTAAAAGATTGTTCTGTCAGATTATGTCTAAGCTTTTCAAGTACCGTATTCCATAATTCTTGATATTCCATATTTTCACCCTTTTATTTCTACGATAAAATCTTAACACATTAATAGTGAATTTCAAGCAAAAGTTATCAACTGAAAATGTGGATAACTTTTTCATTAAGACATAAAAAATTTTAAAAAAATGTGGATAACTTTTATAATAAAATCTTGTATTTAAGCCAATATTTTTATAAATCCATAAATCCACATGTGAAAAATTATGTTAAAAATTTATCCACATATACCAAAAAATTATTGTTAATATTTTAAAGAATTATCCAAAATGATAGCGCTAACTAAACAAAATGATATAAATTTTAAAAATAGCGTAGTTAAGCCATTTTTTTATTATTGAAAGACAAAATATTTAGTCTTGTTTTTTGTCGAAATACAATTTTATTTGTCAAGAAAAATTTTAAAAAAATTATGAAAGAAATATGAAAGCAATTTTATAAGACTTTGAATAATATATTTAAAAATTCATAATGTTTATAATTTTCATAAATTTTTCATTTATTGGATTAAAAAAATGTGGATAACTTTTCATTTATTTTCATTATTTTCCACATTTTTTGACTTCCTCTTATATATAATATAGATAGAAACGCATGTAAAATAGCATATTTATTCATAAGAATTAAATAATTCTTGACACTAAAAATTTGTTTTGATAGAATAATAGAGCATGGTTTCTTAAAGAAAGAGAGGAATTATTATGAAAAGAACTTATCAACCTAATAAAAGAAAAAGAAAAGTTACTCATGGTTTCCGCGCAAGAATGGCTACTAAGTCTGGTAGAAAAGTTTTAGCAGCTAGACGTCAAAAAGGCAGAAAGCAATTAACTGTTTAATTTAATATTAACAATTGACATAACTAGTACGACCTGAACAATTAATTATTATTTAGGTCGTATTTTTTATTTCAAGGAGACAATATGAAAAAAGAATATCGCGTAAAAAAATCTACTGAAATAGAAAAGATTTTATCTGAAAGAAAGTGTAAATCTAATCAATATTTTTCAGTTTTTGTTAAAAATAATTCAGAAACCAGCCATTTTCGTTATGCGATAAGTGTAGGCAAAAAAATTGGTAACGCAGTTAAAAGGAACCATTTTAAAAGACTTATAACTGCATCAATATCCAATTTAGATATTAAATTAGATAATAATATAGATGTATTTATTATTGCAAAGTCTAGTATTATTAATTTGGAATATAATGATATCTATAAAGAATTGAAATATTTATTTTCAAAACATAAATTAATTAAACAAGGAGAAACAAATGAATAATTTTATCTATAGAAATAGACATAAATTAATTCTTATCGCTTTGTGTTTTGTACTACTAGTATCACTTACTAGCTGTCGTTTTGACTCAAGTAGTTGGTATAGTAAACCATATACTACTTACGCTGATGACTGGAAGGATATGTGGGATGGCGGTAAAAATGCATTTAATGCATTCTTCGCATGGCCTGTTAACTTATTATCTTATCCTATCGCTAGAATGTGTCACGCAATTGGTAAGGTATGTGGAAACTCATACTTCTGGGCAATATTCTTCACAACATTAATTGTAAGAACACTTGCATGGCCAATTTACTCTAAGCAAAATAGTTCAAGTTTAAAGATGCAATTAATGCAACCAGAACTTACAGCTATTCAAAGAAAGTATCAAGGTAGACAAGACCCAAGAAGTCAACAAATGCTTCAACAAGAGACAATGAGATTATATAAAAAATATAATATCAATCCTCTTGGATGTGTATTTACAATGTTCCTTCAATTCCCTATCTTCATGTCAATGTATGAAGTTGTTCAAAGAATCAATGCATCAAGAACTGTTAGTGTTGGTGCAACTGAAGTAACATATAAGGGTGTATTTGCCCTATCAAATACAAAAGTATTTGGAGTATTTGAAATGGATACTAGTGCATTTAAAGCATTTAGTAGTCAAAACTGGGCTGACTTCTTCTTCGGTGTATTTGTTGCAGTAGCATTTGTTGGTATAACATTATTACAACAAAAATTAGCTCAACGTCCACCAAAGTATCAAAAAGTTAGACCAAATGATAAGAAAAAGGATCAACCTAACCAAATGAAGTATGTAATGATTATTATGAATGTTATGTTTGCATTCATGGCATTATCTAATACAACACTTGGTATTTACTGGCTAATTGGTGCATGTTATCAAATTTTACAAGCACAAGTTGGTAGAAAAATTAATGAACACAAATATTATAAAGCAGTAAAACAAAACGCTGATGTATTCTAGGAGATGAAAAAATGCAAAAGAAAGTAGAATTTATCGCAAAAAACCAAGATGAAGCAATGAAGGAAGCTGTTGAAAAATTACATATTTCACAAGATAAGATTTTTATCAACGTTTTAGGTGAAGTTGAGGAAGGCTTAAACTGTGAAGCTTTAGTTGATGTTAATTTAACAATTGAAGGTAAAAAATACCTAGAAGGTATTTTAAATGCATTAGATATTGGTTATCAAATTGAAGCAAGATCAGTAAATGGTGAAGAGCAAATTCATTATATTATTGATTCATATGAGAATTCATTATTAATTGGTGTTAAAGGTAGAACTTTAGAAGCATTACAAATTCTTCTTCGTAACCTTATATCTACTTATACTAGAGATCGTATTGTTACTACTTTAGATATTGGTGGATATAAATCAAATCGTGCTAGACAACTTGAAATTCTTGCTACTAAGACAGCAAAAGAGGTTACTAAAACTAAGGTTGCTGTTAAGCTTCAACCAATGACTTCATTTGAACGTCGTATCATTCATGAAAAGCTTTCTGAATGGAGAGATGTTTATACTGAATCTGAAGGTGAAGGCGAAGAAAGAGCAATTGTCATTAAGCCAAAGAATAAAGATTAATCATAAATGGCTTAGTTAAGCCAAAAATAATTAAAACAGACAGGTTAATATCCTGTCTTTTTAATTTATATTTATATCAATTTATTGTCATTATGATTATTTAAAATGTGATTGTTTTATGATAAAATGTTATTATGAGAAAAATATTAAAATATATGTTTATAATAATATCTTCAATTTTAATATTTGTTTTAGGTGGATTCGCAATTAATGCTGGAACTGAGCAAGTTATCATTAATTCGAAAATCTCAAATTTTATGAAATTAGGAGTATATCAAGAAGATATTTCTAATGGCATAGAAAAGTATTACAAAATATCTATGGAAAATGAAAACCCAGGGTATATAATGTCTGGTTCATATATGATGCCTGGATATTATGGTGATATTGTTACATCTGATGCTACTTTTGTTGTAAATGAATTGTTATCTGCTATAAAAAATTTCAACGTTGGTGGTCATGCTGCTATAGTTACAAGAAATTATAATGATAGTAAGATGAGTATGAGCTATTATGATTCAATTGAAGCTACCGGAATGGAAGAAGATGAAAATGTAGCTCAGATAACAAATAGAACATATTGGAATGACCGTGATTATTTTAATAGAGTAATTTGCTATAGAACAAAATTATCTGAAGAAGAATTGGATGAGGTGATGTCCGTAGCTAGTGGACACATAGGTGATCCATACAATTATAATTTTACTTTTGATACTACGAATAAATCATATTGTAGTGATTTAGTTTCAAAGGCATTTGATAAGGTTGGTTTAGACCTTAATAAAGATGGCTTTTGGACAACCGTTTGGGACATAATGGTATGCCCTGAATTATATATAACGTATTACCATTATACTAAAGATGGTGTTAAATATATTTATTATGTTGGTTAGGGGTGATTTTAATGGCATATGTAGCACTTTATAGAGCATATAGACCACAGAAATTTTCTGAAGTTGTTGGTCAGGAGCATATTATAAAAACATTACAAAATGCTATAAAATTAAATAAAGTTGCGCATGCATATTTGTTCTGTGGTCCGAGAGGAACAGGTAAAACTACTCTAGCCAAAATAATGGCTAAAGCCATGAATTGTGAGAATGGTCCAACTATTGAACCATGCTGCGAATGTGATGTTTGTAAAGGTATAGCAAAAGGTATTATTTCTGACGTTGTAGAAATCGATGCGGCATCAAATAATGGTGTAGATGACGTAAGAGCAATTAGAGATACTGTTAAGTTTTTACCAAGTGTTGGTAAATATAAAGTATACATAATCGATGAGGTTCATATGTTATCTCCAGCTGCTTTTAATGCATTATTAAAAACATTGGAAGAACCACCTGCACACGTCATATTTATATTGGCTACTACAGAACCATATAAATTACCTAAAACTATTCTTTCTAGATGTCAGAGATTTGATTTTTCATCAATCTCTTTAGAGGACACTCTAAAGAGACTTAAAATAGTTGCTCAAGAAGAAAACATTAATATTAATGAAGAAGCGTTACATCAAATTGCTATTTCAGCTGAAGGTGGAATGCGTGATGCATTATCAATTTTTGATCAATGTATAAGCTATAGTGTAAGCGATGAAATTACTTTAGATGATGTATTAGCAATTAGTGGAAATATCTCTTATTTAAAGATGATTGAGCTTTTAAATTTATGTGCTAATAATGAATCAGCTAAATGTATTACATTATTAGATAGTATCATTAAAGAAGGTAAAGAAGTTCCAAGAATTGTTAATGATTTAATATTATTCTTAAG
>JAILIY010000060.1 GCA_024695025.1 Acholeplasmatales bacterium | reverse complement strand
TAATCCTTCTAAAACCATTCCAATGATATTATATGCTAAATCCTTATTATTTAAATCAGATAAATAATTAAGATTCTTTATTACATTGATGATTAAAAATAAAGCAATTATTAAACCAATTATTGATATTATAATTTTTAATATTTTATTATTTTTATTCATAAAAATACCCTTTTCAAAATCTATATTATAATACCACATTATATTATTATATTCAAAAAGAAAATAGAAGGTCATTTGACCTTCTATCTTGTTAATTATTTTTCATATGTAACAGAAATTGATTGAACACCGGCGTTCTTGCTTCCTGCACCAACAAATGAAACAGATGAAACTACACCACCATTAAATGTAGCTGATACAGTTCCGAATGTTGACTTACCATTGTATGTTACAGTCTTTGTTTCAGTTGTTCCATCAGAATATGTACATATAATACTAACATCAGTTGCGTTTGATGTATCTAACATCTTACCTGTTATAGTAACAGTTACTGATGCAGCTCCAATATTTTCTAATTTAATGTAATTAGATGAGCTATTTTTTATCTTCATTACATTATTATCAAAGCCATTACATGAATATACAAAGCCATCCTTTGTTGTTCCACTATTAATTGTAAATGTTTCAGTTGCTGAGTCATATGTCTTTGTATATTGAACTACTGTTGAAGCATATGCAGTTTCTGCATCTGTTAATGTTTTATAATTTGTAATTTGTGGTTTAAGTTCACTACTTAGTGAATCATATAATCCTCTAGCAAGAGCAATCTTAGCACCAGATGTTGATGTTACTGTACCAATATCATTAATTGCAGCAATTGTGTATGTAACAATCATTGTATCATAACCAACAACTGTTGCTTGTTCAGCTGATGATAATAATTTATATGCGTCATTTGCAGTCTTATAAGATGCTAAATCATTAGCTGCAGCAATTAATGTATTAACATTATCCACTCTTACTAATGAATCATAAGTTTCTCTTGCGGCTGTTAGTGTTGAATAATTTGTAACTTGAGCTTTTAGAGTAGAATCTAAATCATCATATAAAGCTTCTGCAGCTTCAATTGCATCTTTAGAATCAAGTGTTACTGTTCCAATATTATTAATTGCATTAATACATCCTTGAACTGCAAATGATTTAAATGCTTCTTCTGCATCAACTAATGTTTGATAATTAGATACTACTGCTAAAGAACATCTTGATATTAATGTATTATAAGCTGATCTTGCTGATGCAATCTTAGCTCCGCTATTTGCATCTACTGTACCAATATCATCAATTAAGCCTTGTACATATGTTACTCCAAGTGATTGGAAAGTATTAAATGCTGTTTGTACAGGAGTGTAATCTACTTCAGATTGTAAATTAGTTCCAAGTGCTTGATATGCATCCATTGCAGCCTTAATTGCATTAAAGCATGCATCGGTATAAGCTACTTCTTGAGGAAGTGCTGCAACTTTAGCATTATAATCATCAATTAATTGTTGATTATATTCATCCATATTTACAGCAACAAAATCACACTTTGTAATTATTGTTTCTTTATCATTCTTAAATGTTGATGATGTATATGCTATACAAGATACGATTGCATATTCACCTGGTAATAATATAGCTTTTTGATCTTCAGCTATTAAAGCTAATACAAGTGAACCATCTTTCTTTAATAAATAACCAGTATTGTAGCAGCCTGTTGCACCTGTAGCTGCAATTGTTACTTCAACCGGATTTGTAACAGTAAATACTTTTAATACTGTCTTACCCTTTGAAATTGTTAAAGATGTATCTCCTGATACTGTTGCTGATGATGCTGTAGATGTAATATCTGGATTTGTTTTTTGCTGTGTTAAATTTAATACTGTTCTATATTTAGAACCAGACTTTTGGATACATTCAAGTCTTGCTGTATTTGCATCGGTTAAATAACAATCAGATTTTTTATTTGCTGAATCATAATAGAACAATGATGAATTAGTATCAAAGTTTCTATAATCTATATTTCCTTCAGCATATTCACAATATGAGTCAACTAATGTGTCACGTGATGATACTTGACCTGAAATATCGCCATAAGCACCTACTATAACATTGCCATATAATTTAGCAGCACCCATTTGTCTTCCTTCAGCATCACACATAACAGGGTTCTTTGCACCTAAATAATAATTATTTTCTGCATACATATATGCACCTGCAGATAAATCTGCTGTTCCTGCTCCTGAACCGTCTGATGCAGTTCCAACAATTAAATTATTATAAAAATGGATATTAGATCTTCTTGCTTTTGGCATACGTGATCCACAGTTATACCAAATGTTATGATGGAATGAAATATTATATTGGATACTATCCTTACCAGAACCAACTAAATTTGTCTTATGGCATTCTTCATAATAATTATAACTGCATGTGAAATAATTACCTCTCTTGAAATCACAAGAACCATCGCCTTCTGATTTATCACCTTCAGCTGGATTACTAATATGTGGTGCTAAGAATGTATTGTGGTGTACCCAACATCTTTCAACCGGAGCCTTAAATGCAGGTGGATTTTCATCAGCTTGGCCTTCCATACCAATTGCATCCTCAGGTGTATTAATAAATGCTAAATTTCGTACTTCAAAACTCTTTCCATATTCTGGATATCCAGTTTCACAAATTAAATGGAATCCCCAACCGTCAATGACTGCATCATTGCCAATACCTTCAAAAGTAACATTTGTAGCTGATTTCATACGAGCCATATGTCCATTATCTCCAACAGTTCCACCATAATCTGCAAGTTTTTTATTTTCTCCTGCTATTGTTCCATTTTCGTTTACTGTTGATGCTACAGCATATGCTGTTAAACCTTCAATTAAGCCCTTCTTAGATGCGTCGAATGTACCCTGTTCATATAAACCTGAATTTGAAACGCATCCTACAAATCTTACAACAAGAGGAATATTGTCTTTTGCTAAATCTAATAAAATACCTTGATTTGTATTAGCCTTGGCATAATATGATTTGCCACTATCAACCTTTCTACATTCATTTTCATGACCAACATCATCACATGCTTGACCAACTGAATTTAAAATATTTCCAATACCAGAAACAGTTTTTCCTTTATATGTTAAAGTTATACTATTCTTATTCTCATCAGTAACATATAAAATGATTGCGTTATCTTTTAAAGTACCATTATCTTTATAAGCACCTACACCATCATTATATTTAAAATGAGCATATCCTGATCTATCATATGCAGATACACCAACAGTTAAAACAGTTGGAGTACCATCAGATTCTTTTCCTGCTGAGAAAGGAATAATTTTAATGCTATGATTACCAGCAGATAAACCTAATAAATCAGTTCTATATTGATTAGTTGCTATTGATCTTGTATATGCGATTTTTTCATCAACTAAATTATCATCTACATAAACATGATATTGTGAAACACCATTTAAGCCTTCAAATTCAACATAAGCTGATTCTTCTTGTCCTTCAAATTCTAAAATTGTAACTTCGCCATCTACAACTACTTCTCCTGTTGTAGTATCTTCAGATGAAGATGAGCTTGAACTAGATGAAGAGCTTGCGCTTGTACTTGTTGAAGTTGATGTACTAGTTGAAGTTGAAGTACTTGTACTTGTTGAAGTTGATGTACTAGTTGAAGTGCTTGTACTAGTTGATGTTGATGTACTTGTTGAAGTACTTGTACTAGTTGATGTACTTGTACTAGTTGATGTACTTGTACTTGTTGAAGTTGATGTACCTGTACTAGTTGATGTACTTGTATTTGTATCTTGAGATGTAGTACTAGATACTTCAGATGTAGTTGTTTCTTTAACATCTCCATCTGTCTTTGCTGCTTTACAAGCTACTAAGCTTGTTGCAAATATTAAAGGTAATGATAATAATAAATATTTCTTTTTCATTTTATGCTCCTTAAATAAGAATTATATAATTTAGATTACTATAAATTGTAAGCGTTTGCAAGGAAAAATTCTATCAATTTATATGATATTAAACATTTATTTTACAAACGTATCATAATTTATTAATTATTATGTTTTTAATATGTTTTATTTTATTCATAATCATCAATGAATGTTTGAATTAATGATGTTAATTGATAATATTGGATTGCTGTTTGTAAATCTGTAATTACTTCATAATTTGTATCTTCAACGGTATCATCAAATTCCCACTTGAAGTCTCCACCATCTACTCTTCCAGCATATGCTTTAACATTTAACATTGCTTGATCTGGTGAATCTAAATCTTCTTCAGGCATACCTAAATCAACAATTCTTTCAAAATGATTGTAAGCCATTGAACCAAATAATGTTTTATAAGTATCAGGTACCGTTTCTGATCTTGATTGAGCTAAATATGCATCAAATGATGTCGCACTTGCATTTGAACCACTATTTGCATAAATAATAGTTCCACCACCAACAATCTTATCTCCAACTACCTTAATCATTCCACCTGTTTCTTTGGAACCAAAGTTTGCTGCACCCTCATTAGAACCTTGTTTATTTGAATAATATGGATGACATGGATTTCTAAAATAATTATTTTCAGATAAAATATTTGAATCTGATGCTCCACCTATACAATATTTTGAATTACCATCAAAATAATTATTATATACATGAATAGACATTGTTCTTGGTCTTGGATGACGTGAATCTGAATGGTCAAACCAGTTATGATGATATGAAATATAATCATCACTTGATTCAGACTTCATACCAGAAAGTGAACATTTACCGCTATCCCAGAAATGAACATATGAAATAGTAATATATTTAGAATGCCCTTTAATATCTATTGAACCATCACCTTTCTTTTGGTCATTATCAGAACCTGGTTGTCCATAGAATATATCAATATCATGAATCCAAAGATTACAGTTACTTGTATCTATAGATATACCATCATCCATAAACCATAATATACCTATGTTCCTTATTTCAACATTAGCTGTATATCTAAGTAGGATACCAAATCCATAAATAGTTGCATCTTCTCCAACACCTTCAATTGTTAAATTAAGATTTTGATATCCAGATTTACCTTTAATTTGTAATCCTTCTGAAGATGATGATATTTTATCTAAATCATCTTTTGATAATTTGCCAATAATTCTAATATCAAGTGCATCACTATAGCCTTTTGCATATGCATCTAAAATTGTTTGTAAACCAGTATACGTAGTTCCACCTAATGATGCAGTAACAGTTTTTGCATTATCTTTAGTAACATAAATTACTTGTGCACCAGATTTAAGTGTACCATCTGCATTATATGCACCATTTGATGAACCAAATTGAGAATCAGATGAGAATGCAAAGCCAGTTCTATCATAAGAAATAACTGAAATACCACTAACTGTTGCACCTAAAGAATTATTTTCTACATTATTAATAACTGGTCTAATATTAATATCATATGTACCAGCCTTTAAGCCTGGAACATCTACACGATAATAATATTCATTTGTTTTGCTGATATATTTTCTTAATAATTCTCTATCAACCTTTGTATATGTTGATGAGCTTGATTGTTTAACATAAACATTATATGAAGATGCGTCTTTTGCAGGATAGAAAGTTGCATATAAATTTTCTTGATCACCCTTATAGCTAATTACTTCTACTGCATTATCAACTACCTGAGTTGTAGTTGTTGATGTTTGGCTTGAGCTTGAAGTACTTGTACTAGTTGATGTACTAGTTGAAGTTGTAGTACTTGTGCTAGTTGATGTACTAGTTGAAGTTGTAGTACTTGTACTAGTAGATGTTTGAGTACTTGTCGAAGTTGATGTACTTGTACTTGTTTCATTTGAAGTACTAGTTGAAGTGCTTGTACTTGTGCTTGTTGTTGTTGAAGTACTTGTAGATGTTCTTGTACTTGTAGATGTACTTGTACTTGTTTCATTTGAAGTACTTGTTTGACTATCCTCTTGACTAGAGCTTGTATTTGTAGATGTATCAGTTGATGTATCACTTGATACTTCTTCTTGGCTAGAAGGTACAACAACATTGTTATCAGTCTTCTTTGCTTGACATGCAACTAAGCTTGTTGCGAATAATAATGGTAATGCGAATATTAAATGTTTTTTCTTCATTTTTTTATGTCCTTTCTATTAAAAACGCTTTCATTTAAAGGCGTTAAAAAAGAGCCTAACTGCTCTAAAAACTACTATTCTATTACTCTCTACATATATATAACAAATATAAATAATAATTTATTGGTAAAATATTAAAAAAATTTAAAAAAAATAAAAAATAGCGACTTTCATCGCTATTTTGAACATAATTCTTCTTCACTAAATTTTAATAAAGATTTAAATAATGCAATATCTTCTTTTGTAGTAATTTTAATATTATTTGAAAAGCCTTTTGAAAAATAAATATCATATCCATAATAAGATACAGTTAAATCAGCATATACAAAATCATGTCTATTTTCTTTTTCTGCCTTATGATATGAATCCTTTAATAAATTATATTTATATGCTTGAGGTGTTTGAACTCTCATAACCTTTTTACGATCAAGCTCTTTATTACCTTTAATACCATCATCAGTATAAAGCATAGTTTCATAACAAGGTAGTGATGCAGATGCATTACCAAATTCTTCTGTCTTATCTAGCATATCATTAATAATTAATGATGGTAATAATGGTCTTGCAGCATCATGGATGATGACAACATCATCATCATTTAATTTATCTTCTAAATAAAAGATTGCATTTCTTGTTGAATCATGACCAGTATTACCACCTTCAACAATATGCTTAACTTTCTTTAAATTATATTTTTCTACAAGCTTATTTAAATGTTTAAACCAACCCTTAACACATACAATTAAAATTTCATCAATTCTATTTGAATTTTCAAAATTTTCTAAAGTATATACAATAATTGGCTTACCTTTAACAGTTAGAAATTGCTTAGGCTTTTTCTCACCCATTCTAGAACCAATTCCACCTGCTAAAATTACCGCAACAGTTTTCATTATTTATCAATCTCCAATAAAGCGTTCATGAATAATTTCATATATTTAATATTACAAATAGTTAATCTTAAATAATTAGATAATTCACCCTTACCAATTAAAATTAAAATATTATATTTATCTTTTAATTCTTGAGCAATTTGTTCTGCAGTCTTATTCTTTGCTTTAATACAAATAAAGCAGCCATGTGAAGGTAATACTTCATAATTATTTTTATTTAATTCATTTAATACATATTCCTTACCAGTATTAAAATTATCTTCTAATTCCTTTTGTACTCTTGGAAGATTATCTAAAATTCTTTCAGCAAATAATAATGCAACACAATTTACAGTATAATGAGGCTTTAAAGCTTCAACATATCCTGTAAATTTAGGATTAGATATTACAACACCTAATCTTAAGCCTGCTAAAGTAAATAATTTAGAGAATGTTCTTAATAAAACAACATTATCATATTTATCTACTAAATCAAGACATGTTTGATCATAGAAATAATAATATGCTTCATCAATTATTACAGTTGCATCATATTTTCTTGCTTTCTCAATAACCTTAATAATGTCTTCTTTTTTATAAACATTACCCATAGGCATATTAGGATTTACAAGACAAACAAGACCTGTGTTTTCATCAATTGCATTTAAGATTGTTTCAATTTTAAATGTAAAATCTTTTTCATAAGGAACTTGGATATTATTCATACCAATCATATCTGTATAAACCTTATACATACCAAATGTAGGAGTAACAGATAAGAAATTCTTCTTAGGATTACCAAATACTCTTACAACATATCCCATTGCAGTTACAGATCCATCTGTAATACACAATTGCTCTTCCTTAACACCTAAATATTTAGCATATTTAGAAATAAATACACCCTCCTCAGGATACATTGAAATAAATGAAGGTGTAATTTCACTCATTACTGAATCAAAAAACCATTTAGGTAATCCATCAGGATTTTCATTTTGATCTAATCTAATATATTTAGCTCTTCCTTCTGGTTGCTTAGTACGGAAAAGATTTTTAATATTTTCTTCTATATAAATCATATAAATGCCCCTTTTTAAAAAAATACATCAAATTAATTATATTAAATGTCATATTTAATATCAACTAAAAAAATAATGGACCACGCTGGTCCATTATTTATAAACATCATATTAATTACCTAATACTCTTGCGATGTCGTTTAGTGCAAGCTCTGCATCTTGACCATTAGCTTCAAGCTCTACCTCAACACCTTGGGGAATTGCAAGTGATAATAAACCTAAAATTGATTTAATATCGATAACATTCTTACCATAGTGAAGATAAATGTCTGCTGTATACTGAGATGCGCAACGCACAATTTCTGCTGATAATGAAGCATGTAATCCCTTCATATCTTTAATAACTACCTTTTTTGTCATATTTTAATATCCCCTTTCGATTATTATTATAATCATTTATTTAATAAATTAAATAATAATACGCTTTCATAATATTTTCATAAATCGTTTTCATTTATTTTCATAAGCTTTTTTCTTTAAATCATTATAATTTTGTTCACTTAAAATTACAAAATTACATTCATTATCTAATACAAAAAAATCCTCATTATTTTTTAAATCTTCTA
>JAILIY010000011.1 GCA_024695025.1 Acholeplasmatales bacterium | reverse complement strand
ATCAAATCAAAAGTTACGCTTCCTGTTAAATCTTCATAACCTGAAGCTTTAATTACATAACTAAAGTCAGGCGCCTGTTGGCTTATTCTTAAAACTTCTACAGTACAATCAATTTTTTCTTTTGTAACACTGTCATAATATTCTGAATTTTTTAATGTATCTGAATATATTTTATATACATCATCAAAAGATGAAATAGTTGAACCGTCATTTGAAATAACATTAAAATCAACTGAGCCGATAGCCAAATTACCATTATCGTTTGATAGTAATGCCATAGAGTCACTAATTAGTGATAAATTATTTGATGTGATTAAAGCTTTTTCAATAATTACTTGTTTTTTGTTTACAACTTCAATATTACCATTAATTACTTTATAATAAACTTCAAACTTTCCAGTTTCGTTAATTACTAATGTTTCATTATAATTAGTTCCATCTAATGAATATGTTACAATATTTTCTGATTCAACAAAATCCATTTGAACACCATTTGAATTATATTTATATACCTTATCATTAACAGTATATGTTGGCATATTTGGAGCTTCTTGTCCATAATAAACATTAATATTTGCTCTATAACTTTTGTTTGATGATGTAGGGAATACAATTAATTCAAAAGAATTAAATTGACCATTTTTCAAAGTCAATGATGTTGTTGAATCTATTGAATATTCACCATAATTAAAATTCTCACCAGTTATATCATTTATATTTGATACACTAATAGGCAAATTACAATATACTGTATAATTATTTGATTCAAGTCCTATAATTCCTGAAAGTGCATTATTAGTTATTGATAAATCATCACCTGAATCTGTTGAATAATAATAATTATTATTTCCTAAAGATTCAACACTTCCATTACCATAATTGATAGTCACATCATCTCTTTGATCATTAAATGTAAAAGTAACTGGCATTTCAAAGATTGTACCATTTTTTAGTGGTAAATGTGCTGTAAATGTATTTTTTCCATCTTTTAATTCTATATAATCATCAACTATCTTGTCATACGAATATGTAATTGTTTCTTGCTCATTTAATTTATATTCATCAAAAATATTATCATCAAATACAAATCCTGAAGTAGAATTTAATTCACCAAATGATACACCATTATATTTTGTATATGAACTAATGGTAGTTAAATCTAATACATTTGATGCTAAAGAATTAGTATTATTATAAACAACTGAATATGCAACAATGTCACTTAACACAATTATTGCATCATTGTAACAATCTTTTATATCATCTGGTAAATTTACATATACATTATATGAATTGCTACCTTCTTCTATAGTCCCTAAAATTGAATAAGTTGCATTTGCTATATAATTTGAATCTTTTTGTACACCAGATAAAGTATAATATGAATTAATATCAATTTTATCTAAAATACAAGATGCATCCATTCCTGAAACATATCCATTTGAAACATCACTATAATCATTTGTTTTTTCAATTGTTAAATCAGCTTTTTCGATATTAATTACTTTATAATCTTCTTTTGTATCATAACCTTCACATTCAATTTTGTAATAAACTGTATAATTACCAGGTACTACATACTCGAAATTGTTTTCTGAATATGTTCCTTTTTCGCTATCCTTATAATAAACTTTTGCGTTATTATCATCTACATTTACACTAATTGAATGACTATTGCCATCATAAAAACCAAAATAACCTTTAGCACTATAATTTATTTGTGAATAAGATACAGAACCATCACCAATTGTATCAATAACTTGTTGATAATCTGATTTTGATGGTGTTGAAGTCTTTATTTCTACTTCATCTAAAATAGAATTTGCATTATCTTCATTCGTAAATTCACTAAATTCATCTTTTAACCAATTAGAGATGATATTATTAAATTCATCTTCTGTTAATGCGTGAGATTTAGGTACATTTACTTCAATTTTTATATTAGATAAATCTTTTAAAACACCTGTAATGATTTCGTTTTCTTTCTTGTCAGCTAAGAACAATTCTGTAACACCCTTATATACAGAATATACTTCTTGATAAGAATTGCCTAAATCAGTAACTTGAAGACCGAATATAGTACCTCTTACAGCCATTACTGAATTATTAGAAGATAAGAAGAATTCTTCATCCTCACCTAATTTATTTTGAATTTCAGCCAATACTGTACCTTTTTCAATATAAACATTAGTTTTATATTTACTATTTCCAACTGATAAAATGTTTATTTTAGTTTCTTCACCTAAATAAACATATTTATCATCATCAAATTTAACAACTAAAACAGATGATTTAGCTACTTCTACATTATCACCGCTATATAGGTTCATACCTACGTAACAATCTAATGTTTCTTTTTCATCAGTTACTTTAGCAGACCCTTCCATTTGTACAATCTTTATTTTTCTAGCCGAATCAATTAAATTTGATTCATCTGTCTTTTTATTATTAGAACCATTACATCCTGTAAGGAACAATACTAACATAAAGATTGGCAATAAAATAAATAATATTGTTTTTTTCATTTTCCCTCCTAATTATAGAAGCCCCTTTACTTCAAATTTATAAAACATAAATTTTAATAAAACAAAAATACATTTTAATTATACATAATAATGTATAAAAAGAAAATCATCCATTTGGCTGATTTTTTAAAAAACAAAAAATGAGTAATAAATTACTCATTTCATACATTAATCTACAAGACAATCATTTAATTGTCCTATAATACTATTTTTGTCTAAATCTTTACCGATAAATACTATTTGATTGATTCTATCTTGGTACACTGGATCCCAATCGTCTAAAACTTCAGGATATTCTTTAAACACTCTTTCTTG
>JAILIY010000159.1 GCA_024695025.1 Acholeplasmatales bacterium | reverse complement strand
TCAACTTGCTCTGGAGTGAAATAATTCTTACTCATATCATCATCTCATTTCTATTATTTTTATTATACAACGACAAAAAGACCCTACAAAGTAGAATCCACCTTTTTTTATAAGTGTCTACTTTATAGGGTCTATTTTATTGAAAGACTCTTTTATTTTTTAGGGGGAAAGGTATTTAATTACGCACCAGTATTAGTGCCTTTATCTTCAAAGACAATATTTTCAACTTTTATTGATGCGTTTCTTGTTGCCATAAATCCAACATACATATAATCTTTATCCACAGCATTTAATGAATAATCTGTAAATGTTTTAGTCATTTCTGCTTGATCACCAATTTTTACTGTACATATTAGATTTTGTCCATTTTGTTCTAATGTTAAATAATAGATTGTGTTTGGAGTTACAGTTGATAAAGCTGTTGCATTACCAGTAGTAGACAATGAACCATTATATCTACTAAAGAAGGCTTTATCTTTATAATAGCCACACGCACCAAATGTAGATGCTAGTGTAGTATTTTGAAGTGTTATATTTATATAACAATCATCTCTTAGCATTAATCCAAATGCTGATTGCGTATTATCTTTTGGTGAAGTTAATACAGTTACTTTAGCACTTACTTTGAAGTTTTGGTTTGCAGCAACTTGCTTAAATAAGAATGCAAAACCATCACCTGTAGATGCCATTTTACCTTTATCACCAGTTGATCCAACCTCAAATACACCAGTAGATGTTTCTTTTGCAAAGAAATTTGAAGTACTATTACCACTTAAATTACCAAAGGCAGTTCCATACCATCCGGAAGTAGTAGTTGCGAAATTCTCACCAGGTGTATATGAACTAAGATTAGGAGATTCATATTTTGTCCATATGTAACCTGAATCCTTTTGAAGGACAGAATCAGTTGGTTTTTCTTTACCATTTACTGCATAATATTTTAAATTTGAAGAAGTAGATTGTAAATTTTTAGCAAATTGATATGCTACGAAATTAGCACCATAAAAATTTATATGTGTAGTATCAATTGCACCCCAGTTTGGATCTGCACCACTTGATTCGTCTGTGCCACTAAAAATGGCATGGAATTTTTTTGCTTCATCATATCCTAATTCAGTATAAGCATTTTTAGTTATAGTTGTTAAATCAACAAATGGAATTGAATATTTAGTTGCAACATCCTCTACAGCTTTTCTATAATCTCCATATTGAGTTATATGTGCAGTAGAACCAGAATAGTCATTTGTGCTTGATAATCTTACTATTGGAGATACTAAGATTGGATTAGCTCCTTTAGCTTGAGCTAGCTTAACATATTTTTCATATAAGTGATATTGGAATGAAGTAGTATCACTTAATGCTGCGTCAATAGAAGAATAACTAGCACCTGTATAAGTTGCTGTACCATATTTTTCATCATTATGGCCCCAACCAATTATTAAATAGTCTCCAGATTTAATACTAGATTGAAGAGTTGAATAGTTTGATTCACTCATAAAGCTTTTTGAACTTCTACCTGACATAGCTAAATTTGTGAATGTTACTTTTTCAGAATCAAAATACTTATCCATTTGAGTACCATATCCATATCTAGGATAATAATACTTATCTAATGGACTATAGTTACACATTGTTGAATCCCCAACCATATAAACTGTAGTATTTACTTTATTATAATTATTACTTTCTACAACAATCTTATCTGTTGTTTCTTGTTCGGTTTCTGTTGTTTCGTTATCATTATTATCTAATTCATTAGTATTTGGCTCATCACATGAAGCTAATCCAAATAGTCCTAAAATAGATAAACCTAATATAATTCTTTTTTTCATTTTTTACCTCCATATTTTTTTATATTATCACACATACAAAATATTATTTTAAGCGGTTTCTACGACAAAATATATATTTTTTTGTCGCATTTTCGAATATGAAGAAAACACTAGTCAAAATATTCGAAATTATGACAGATTATTAACGATTTAGTCACATTTACCGCTTTATTTAAGAATTTTTGTATGTAAAAATAACATCGAAAGGGGACGAAAAAGATGAAAAAAGTATTTTTTAGTATTACAGGTTTAGTTTTAGGCGCATTTATGTTAGCGTCTTGTAGTAAAGACAATGAATTACCTGTTGAAGGTAATGGAATTGATAATTATTATTTAGTTCAATATGATTTGAACGGACATGGTGATAGTATTAAAGCAGAGACAGTAGATAAGACTGACGACGCGAAAGCGACACTTCCAAAGGATCCAACAGCTACTGGCTATAAATTTAAAGGATGGTATAAGGATAAAGAATTAACTGAAATGTATGATTTTAGTTCAATTTTAACTGATAACATTACTTTATATGCCAAATGGAAGGAATATAAAGGTGTTTCATATGATACAAATAAAACACCTACTATTTATTTAGCAGGTGATTCAACAGTTCAAACATATTCTGATGAACAATATATTGGTGGATGGGGCCAGTATTTAAATTGGTTCTTTGATGAAGATATTACAGTTGTTAACGCGGCTAGAGGTGGTAGATCTTCACGTTCATTCATAAATGAAGATAGATTATTTACACCAACTGATGGTGCTAAATATTCATTTTCAGAAAATGGTAATAAAGCAATTGAAGATACAATTGAAGCAGGCGATTATTTATTTGTTCAATTTGGACATAACGATGATGATACCAAGAGCTATGATGATACAAGTTATAAATATGAAAGAATGGTTCCACTAGGAACTCCTGACGCGAATGGTATTTATCCAGTTGTTAAACCTGAAACAAAGGTAAGTACAACTTCAAATTTACCAAGTGATATGTCTGATAAAACAAAAACTGAAATAGCTAAATATGGTAGTGAATATTATCAATATGGTGAAGGTACATATAAAGGCTATTTAAAGATGTATATTGATTTCGCTAGAGAAAAAGGTGCGACACCTGTTTTATTTACACCTGTTGCGAGAGTTTCCTTCGATTCAAATGGTAAAATTCAAGGTGGTCCTGGTAGACATGGTGATGATTTTGCATATGTTAAAGCAGTAAGACAATTAGCTGAAGAAGAAAACTGTTTATTAATAGATAATTTTGTTTTTTCAAAAAGTATTTTAGAATTAGCCACATCAAGTTTTTCTGATTTCTTGATGGCGATTGTTCCAAATAGTTTAAATAATGGCGCTTGGCCAACTGGATTTGATAATGCTTATCATAATGCAAGTGCCGGATATGAAAAAATGGAAGGAACACATTATAATAAATATGGTGCATATTTAACTGCGGCTTTTGTTGCGGAAAGTATCATTAATTATGATATGCAAGGTAAGACAGTTACTAATAATGGTAATGTTGAGTATTTTGATTTTGTTAAACATATTTTAGAGAAACCAGAACATTATATTAATCCTTCAAATAGATTATCTATAGCTAAGGCTACTGCGATTGAAGCTTTATTTGAAGAAATCAATCCAAAAGATCCAAATAGAACATATATTCAAGCTGATGTTGCTATAAAAGCAATTGAAGATTTAAAGGCTAAAGGTTCTTTAGATAGTATTAATGGTGAGAATTGGGAAACATGGGTAGGTTATTGTGAAGAAGCTAGAAATGTTTATGAATCATTAAACTATGATTTAAGATCACAAGTAACTAATATAAGTGATTTAGAAGCATATGAAGCTAAAGCAAAATCATCAAGACCACAAGCTATTTTAACTGTAGTTATGTCAATTAATGATTTTCCAGGTGTTTCTAATGGTTCTAGTTTAGGTGGCCAATCTAAAACGGTTGAAGGACACACATTTACATTTGTAGATAATACGTCAGATAATAAATTACAAAAATATGGTAAAGCATGTACTGCATTTAACTTTAATGGTGTAAATTATGATGCCACAACATCTGGAATATTATTAGGTGGTAATAAAGATTATTATATTGAATTTGAAGTAACTGGTAAATGTGAAGTAACATTTGTTGGTGTAAGTGGTGGTTCTGATACAAGAACGATTAAGGCAACAAATAAAGATAATTCATCATTGGTATATAATTTTGATATGTCTGCGTCACAAACTAAATTCACTAATGTAATAGAAAACGCAGGTACATATAGATTAAAATCAGCTGGTTCTAATATATATTTATTCTATATAATCATTGAATATTTTGAATAAAAATAACATAAAAAAATAATTATTTAAAACGGCTTTTTTAGCCGTTTTTTCTTTTTTTAATAAAAAATAAAAAAATATATTAATCTTTGATAT
>JAILIY010000131.1 GCA_024695025.1 Acholeplasmatales bacterium | reverse complement strand
ATAATTTAAGATGTAATTTATAATAGATTCATCCTTTAAATGTTGACTATATTTATTGTCAATCATATATTTAATTCCATAATATAAATACTTGTTTTTATATTTAAAAAGATTTTCTGTATGAATTTCATCTATCAATATTTCATTTAAAATAGCGGCACACTGATTAAGACTTTCTATATCTACATTATCTATAATCATAATACCTGAAATATCGTTATTCTTTTTAACAGCCTTATTCTTATCTTTTCTTATATATGGGCTTATACCCTTATATGTCATCTCATCAAAATCATAATTTGCTGCGCTCATATTTACAAAGTTTTTTCTATATTCTGTTTTATAGACATCTTTGGTTAAGTTAATTAAGGCTATACTAAATAAATTATCACCAATAGATAGATTTTCATCTGTAATTTTACTAGTAATAGCCTTAATATTATCCATAATTATTGTAGGGATATATTGAGGTTCACAACTATTTTCATATATTGATTTTACAAACATTATAATCCCTCCATTTCAACAATGAATTCATATTTATATCTGTTCTTATCATTATATAAATCGAACACAATACTTGGATTTTTATCTCTATTTTTTATTAGACCAATTCTTAATTTAGCTTCTTGCCAATCCTTGCTGTCAACAATATTAGTTAGGGATAATAATCTATAATTTTCTTTATTGTATAAATAATCATATAATGATATTTCCTTATCACCAATTCTTATCTTTGATGCATTATTTTTTAAATATGCTTCATCTGTTTGTATAGCTAAAGGAATACTGAATTCTTTGTTTAAAACATAAAATGGTAGACCTGATAAAGTCGTAGATAAGAGTAAATTAGTTCTCTTTTTAATGTTACTAGAACCACAAATTATTTCAATTTCACTATTGTCATAATTGATAAATGATACAGATGGAATATCGCCTTCATATGTCAATTTAGTTGATTCAATTGCACCTTTGGCAACATGTGTAAATGAATCACTATCCATCATTTCTTTGTTGTCTAAATACTTTAAAGTAATTATGTTATCTTTACCAAAGATTTGATCAACTAAAGCTTTGATTTCAACTATGCTATAAAAGCTACCATATGGAATCAATTTATAACCTATGTGTTTTTTATCTAATTCTTTTTTTGCATTTAACAATGATTTACGAAGACCATATTTAGAATAAACAATTTCATTTAGTGCGTAATTATAATCTTCATATGATAAATCAATTGTACATTTTTTGCCACCAGACTCATAATTAATTTTTAGTGTTGGTTTATTGATTACCTTATAGAAGGCATTAATATTTTCACCTATGTTTTTAGCTAATGCATAAATTATCTTATAGAACAATTGTGATGTACATAATTTATCTTCGTTATTGTTAAAATCAGAAAGCTTAATTTTTAAATCTGTATCAGTTCTTCTGATTGCACTTTCAAGCATCTTAAATAAGAACGCATAAAGACCAATATTAGAAAATAAATCACTAGATGTACTATTTGTAAAATTTAAATCAAATAAGATTTTATCAGTCTGAGGAACATTTGATACACCATCATAATAGAAAATACTATAATCGTATGAAAAGTCATCTAAATTCATTGTTAAAATATTAGAAGCTTTTACATCTCTATTTTTATAAAGTAGTGATGCTAATTCTATGTTTAATAATTTAATAGAATCATTAAATAATAATTTAACATTACTAAATTCTTGATTGCTTGATATTAAATCGCTCATAACTTGGTCAAAAATATTACTATTAGGATAGCGATTAATTACAAAATAACTAATATTAAATTCTCCACGTATTTTATCTTTAATTTTTGCAAATAAGTATTTTATATATTCCTTTATTGTTACAGGATTCTTTTCAAAATACATTGATTTAAAAGTGTAATGTCCTGAAATTTCTTCTTTAAAACACTCTTTACCAAAATAATATTTTTTCTGGTTTCCATTTGGAACAATACAAACTGAAGATTGATTATATACTAATTCTTCTATTTTTGTATCTTCATCATAAACATATATAATTGTCTTTGATATAGATAATTCCATTCCTAAAAATTTCATTTCTTAACCTCCGGTTAAAATATCAATAAAATCACATTAATTATTTTGCTATTATTGTATAAATGGCAGTTGACCATGTTATTTCATAGCCATATAGATTTCCACAGGTAATTGAATATTCACCTGGTTCTGATTCTGTTGTTGCATTTGTATTTAAAGGTAAAAGATTGCCATCATCACCTACAAAAGAGCCTTCTACTAATTTATATGTTAGTTCCTGTAGTGGTTCTGATGCATATGATTCTTTATTATCAATTGAAATTGTTATCTGGCGATTTACAACAGAGTAGTTTGCGTCACTACTTTCAACTTCATAATTATCATCAGTACAAACTGTTAAAATTGCTGATATATCAACAACATTCTTATCTGCAACTGTTTCTAATTTATATGGATTATCTCCCGAAATTATACTGCCAGTTATAACATTTGATGTTAATTCTTTTAAATCATCTCCATATGCTGATGATTTATTATCTACACTAACAAAAATAATTCTTTTTTCTATATTGTAATATGTTGTCATTGTGCTTTCGTCTAAGATGTAATTAGATGAAGATAGTTGAGAAACTGTCGCTGTATATTCACCTACATTTATTGTTTCTTCGGCACTGACTGTTAAATTAACTTTTTCATTTTTGATATTAATATAATATGCAGATGGTTTTTGGGCATTACCATTATAAACATTGTTTTTATTTTCCCATATAACATTTACTTTTCTTTGAGAGATAGTATATACACCATTTACAAATTCAATATTATAATTATTTGAAAGTGGCACTCCTATAATTTCATACTCTCCAGAATCTACGTTGTTGCCAGTAGCGTCACTTTCTAATTTGTATGGATTATCATTTCCAAATATAGTTCCTGAAACTACTTTTGATGTTAATAATACAGTATTATCTCCATAAACTGATTGCTTATTATCGATAGCTACTTTAATTTCACGTGGCAATACTACATATTTACCTTTTGTATAAACAATGTTATAGTTTAAAGATTTTGTCATGCAGTTAATATCGTATTCACCAACTTGTAATGTATTAACATTTGTATTAAGTTCAAAAGGCATATCACCTTCTAGGATTTCACCTTCTTGAGCACTGTAGTTTAAATCCTTAACTTCATCTCCATAAAAAGAGCTTTGATTTTCAATATTTAAATTGACTGTTCTTTTTTCTACTGTATATTCTACTTCATCATAATGTATATCATAATTTGCATTTAATGATATGGCATTTACTTTGTATTTATTGGCATCTTTTGATACACCAGATAATTCTATTTTTAATGTTGTACCAGCTACGATGCCTTGGTTTTCAGAATTTTCTCCTTCTGTATATGAACCATTTAAATAATTTGGATCAAATTCATCACCATATACACTTGTCATATTAGGATTTAAAACGATATTAACTAGTCTCTTTTTTATTTCAAAGTCAAATTCTAAAGATGCCTCTAAATAATTATCTGATTCAGGACTAGTTACTACTACTTTATATTTTCCAACTAAAATAGGCTTAGAATCCAATTCTTTATTATCAATTGCATTTTTATAACTAAATACAAGATCTCCATAAGTTTCTGGATGTGATAATATAATAGCTGGTTCATGACCATTATTATCATATATTACTTCATAATTATTAGTGTCTAAATGTGTTTCTTTCTTATCAATTTTACAATCGAAACTTAAAGTGATTTTATCACTATAATAAGTATGTCCATATTCTTCGTATTCTAAAACTACATCAACACTATACCTGTTTGTATCATTTACTTGTGATACAGCTAATTGACCATTTTCAATCTTTTCATCAGAAGTTGTTATAACGCCCTTATCATTATTATTCCAAGTACAGTTATATTTTAATTTTCCTGAACTAGAATCATTTAATGTATGATTAGTTTTAACATTAATTAAGTATTCTAAAGATTTGTCATTTTCATAATCATATTCATAAATTTTTTCAATACTTTCAATTTTTTGGTTATTATAAACTAGTTCTGCAGTTGGTGCTTCTAAAGTCCAATTTGCAGTTACAGAACTTTGACTATTACCATCATATACTAATTTATTTATTGTATTTCCATTATATTGAAATGTTAGATTATTAAAGCCTTCTCTTGCCATATCTTCAATAGTAGGAAGTGTATATTCTCTTGAGTTACTAACATAAATTTCTTCTATTTTATCCTCACCAAGACAGAAATCTACTTCATATTTTTTAATTTTTTCGTATGTTGGCTTAATTGATACCGATCTACTTAATCTCTTATTAAAATCGACTTTATCACCATTTAAATCAGCCCAATATGCCAATACATCTAATGAATTATTATATCTTTCTTTATAATAATCATTGTCGTTTTTATAGTTTATTGTGTCATTATATAATACATCAATAGAACTTATTAGTTTTGGATCTAATTCTGAACCCTTATTTATGATAGCTGTTTTAATATATTGATCATTTGATAAATCAAAATTAACATAACATTCATTCTTTTTAACATTTGGGGCAATAACAAAATTATCTACTCCAAACTCTTTTCTAAAATCATCGACATATTTTCTATCAACAAATAAATAATTTCCATCAAATGAATCAGCGTGAATAGTTGATTTTTCTTTTGATTTTATTACAAGCTTATTAACATTTGTTACTGAATTATGTCCAAGTTCTACAAAACCATCTATAGTAACTTTCTTTACATCATCAATAGCGCCTGTTTCAACGCATGAGATATGATCATCAACGTTAATATATTTTATACCTTTTGAATTTGAAAAAGCACCTTTGCCAATGGCTTTAACTTCTTTTGTATAATAAGTGTTATTAACATTAGCCTTTTTAGATAAGCCACTATAAAAGCCTGTTACAGTTAATGTATCATCATCATTAACTTTGTATTTTAAAGTTCTTGATAAATTAGTAATTTCAAATCCTCTAGGAGATAATGCTTGAGAAATTAACGCTATCGGTAAAAGAATCATACCAATAACTCCTGCAACAATACATCTAATATTTGTCTTTAATGGATTTTTATCTCTTAGATTAAATCTAAATGTTGTGAAATATAAAATAAATGAAATCAATGAATAAGCTAAAGATTCATAATTAAATACTTTCCATTTAACCAAATCTGAAATTATTAATACAATGAAGAAAAATCCTGGTAGTACAAATATTATTTGTCCTGCAATATATGATGATTTATACATATTTTTCATGCCGACGCGCACAAAATATATTAAATAAACATACATCGCACTTAGTATAGCTCCATCTAAAATTAAATAAACGATTGCATTACCTTTAATTATGTAATTAATAAGGAAATATAATGTGTTAAAGAATATTATGAATATGATTCCAATCAACAACATAATACTTCTTTTTCGCATGTTTTTTAGTATGTTATTTTGTTCTTCCATATTAAACTACCTGCCTTTGTAAGCTTTATATTTTCCAGTTTTTTCATCGTAAATATATCGCTCAAACTTATTGTCATCATAATTAATGATAAGCATATTTTTATCTATAACAGCGTGGAACTTTTCTCTATTACCATACTTTGATATATAGAAGTTTTTAACTGCTACTTGAACATCCTTATCTGTTTGTTTACCAATTTCGCTACAATATTTACATATTGTTCCATCGCCTTCAAATGCTGGTATTGCATATTCTTTTTTACAACTACTACATTCTCTTGTTTGTTCATTCTTTTTAACTATAAGTCTAGTTGATGGACACATAAATAAATCATTTTTCCTAACTGGTAAAAGTTTCGCATTTTCTCCAGCTATTTGGTCGATAAAAGCATTTTTAATAATATTGTCTTTATTATCGATTAATTCCTTTTCTTTATTTAAATCTGAAAATACCCAGTTTTCTCCATAACAATATTTACAATACCAATTTTTATTAGAATCAGGTGAATAGGCATTGATTTTAGCCACCTTATTATTACATAGTTGGCATGTCTTTAAACAGTCACCACAGAATAATTCATTAGGATTAGCTTCTGATGCTGTTTCTTTTTCAAGATGTAAAAAATATCTACCTTTGCCTTTGTTACCACATTCGCTACATTTAAAAACCTCATCTTTTCTATAATATAATTCAGGATCACTAGATGAATTTTCTCGCGCAATTCGTGATAAATTAACATTAATAAATTGACCAGGAATATCTTTATATTTATTGACCAATTTATTTTTATAACTAACTGGATAATATTTTCCATTGTAGTTTTGAAGTGCGCCATTAAGTATATTAGCTTCTTTATTTTCAAAACTATTCATTTCATTTAAACAATCTATACATATGAATTCATTTTTAGATAATACATAGTGATTTATTTCAAAATCTAAAACAGATTGCTTACATGAATCACACATATTCTTTCCACAATATGAGCATTGATATAAATTATCCTTTGCACAATCTTTACAATACTTATTTGGATTTTTAGCACATAATGTTGTTTCACAAAATAAGAAATTTTCTTTTGCATGTACCTTACAATATGTTTTTGTACAAGCTGGGTTTGAACACTTTTCAACGAAGTCATCTCCGTAAATCTCACCCTTACATTCTTCTGAATCACATCTTCTTGCATGTTGTGCACAGTAATTCTTACCATATGATAAGTAGCCACTACAATTAGGATTTGTAACTTCTCCTGCTTTATAATACATACGGCCTTTGATTTCTTGTTCAATCATTTCAGTAGGCTTTTTGTTACTCCAACAAGTACCACAAGTATCACATTTAATTGTCATACATGATTGACAGCCAACAAATCCACTTCTGTATTGATCTGATACTACTAATCTATTCTTTTCATTAATCTCCTCACCACAGATTGGACATCTATTTAAACCACTATCTAATTTACCATCAAAATTAGCTACTTTAATATCATAATTTTCAGGTACATCAAATAGGTTATAAATCTTAATTGTCTTATAGCTATACGGTAGCGGAGTTTGTGTAATATATCTAAATGATGCTGTAGCGTTAATATTCTTTTCATCACCAGTTAATTCTTGTGATTCTAAATATTTACCTAATTTTGATTTTTTAAACCAGTTAGGCGCTTTTTCATAATTGCTACAATAACCATTTATTATTTCCATTATTTGATTGACGACATCTTCGATATTAGAGTTTACAATTCTCTTATCTTCTTCAAATTCACCTTCATCTATCATTATCTTTAGCTTTTCTTTACTCTTGGAATTATAGGCACTATTAATAAGGAAATTTGAAGTTTGTTTTGTACTCATTTGATTTATTTCATGAGCTACATCAACAATAACCTTATCATTTTCGTCTTTTCCAAATCTAAAGAATATTCTAAATGGGAAATATTCTGATTCATTACCATCATCAGCCTTAATCTTAAAGCCAATAGAATATAATCTTTGTTTACTAGTATCTTTTTGAGATATAGTACCCTCTTTGAATTTGACATTTTTTGATACGTATTTAGATATATCAATTTCTACTATATCACCATCGGATGTTGGAGGTAATACTAAGAAATTATATTTTTCATATACTCTATCAACTATCTTTTCTATAATTTCAGATACTTTCTCTTCGCTATCTAGCAAATTAGAATTAGATACTTTAACTTCCTTAATAGATCCTAATTTTTGATATGGATTAACTTTAACATTGGTCAATTCATCTCTATTAGATTTACTATAGTAATTATCTAAATTCTTTATTAAGTCCTTAGTAACTTGATAAATAGAGCCATCAAATTTGATAGTTAATATATTGTAATCATCTAAGCTATTAGTATCTGTATATACATCAAGACCATCTATTTTGTTTTTGGATTGTATTAGAAAGGATTCAAAATTTCCCATAATACCCCTCCCCGAAAATTAATTTTTAATTATAATATAGTTCAAATCCTTCTTCATCAAGGATTTCATGTCTTTGTGTCATTTCATCTATTTGGCCACTATAGCCAGCGATTGTCTTAACACGTTCTCTAACATTGTTGAAAGCGTCAACTATTGTTCTTTCGAATGTTGCAACTCTTTCTTCTTTAGATTCATTTTGATTACCATTTATAACGATGTTTTTCCAAACTTCGTTACAGAATACATCAAATTCCTTTTTAACAGATTTTCCGCCCACATTAGAGTCAACGTAAGTTGAAGCTGTAGTATCACCGCTCCAGTTTGAGAATAATTCTAATTCGTATTCGAAAAATCTCAATATGTATCCTTCAATATCTTGAGCATTTGCCAAAAAATAAATATTCATTTCATTCCTTTGACCTATACGATCTATTCTACCAACTCTTTGTTCCATATGAAGTGGAGATAAAACAATTGAATAATTAATCATTGTATGATATGACTGAAGATTTAAACCTTCAGCATCTGTAGTATAGGCAATTGATACTGTATTTGCACTATCTCTATCAAATGATAATTCGCTTTGTTTTGCTGACTCAACAACAGATTTGTCATTTGGTCTGTATCTGCCTTCATAATCCCAAATATGGCTATTGTTTACTAATAATCTTCTTTCGGCATCATCCTTACAGAAGATAATAATTTTTTCTTTATTATGTTGTTTATAATCGATATTATCAAAGTCGATATTAAATCTACTCTTACCAGTTTTAAATAAAATCGAATAGATATAACCATAATCTTTTTCAAAACCAATTTGTACTTTACCTGTATAATTGAAATTTAAAATGTATGAATTATTTTTATTTGTAACTATTGTACTACTTAAAGTCATTCCCTTTTCATCTATAGCTACTAGTCTATCCATTTCTCTTCTACTCTTGGCAAAAATTTCAATACTAGAATTACCCTTTGCCACAAATTCAACACATGATTCTTTATCCTTAAGCTTCGAAGTTGTCCTATATGCCTTTTTAGTGTCATATATAGTATCTTCAACTATTTCACCATTTTCTATTTTTGTTATTTGACGTTTTTCTTCAACATCTTCAATAGATACTGATGATTTGCCTCCGTAAAGGGTTATATCAACTGGTAAATTCTTTTCATCTTTTAAAGTAAATACTAGTTCTCTACTTGAACCTAAATTAATGATATCTCCTAATTTTTTCATCTTGTATAAAGATAAGAAGATATTATCAGTACATAACAAAGCGGCTAAATTAGCTTCTGTACAAATTAAGCTATTACCTAATTTGTTTTTTTGTTGTTCTGGAACTATGCTCTTAATAATATCCAAAAAAGAATCCATCAATAAACTTCTATTGTCCTTAATGTTATATGAGTATATAAATCTTTCAATAGACGCTTCTATTAATTTTTTAGCTTCTATTTCATTTAAAGAATTGCCCATCTTTCCATAAGGGACTTTGATGCCTTCACATTTTTTATATTCTTCATTTTGAATTTCTTTTAAGAAATCATCATATGAGAAATTGTCATTTTCTTTGTTTATTAATCCAGAATCAAACATTTGTTTTAATTCAGAAAGACTAATTTCTTTTTTTAAATATTTAACTATTTGTAAAAGATTATTTAATTTCTTTTTAAACAAATCATAAGGCATTCTAGCGTGCTTATCATCTATTACTTCTTTAATATCATATTCAACTACATCTGATTTTCTAATACCCTTAAGTGGTGCATACTGTAATTCGCTTCTTGATATTTCATCAACTCCATTTTTATCAGATACTAGCTTAATCTTAGTAGAATCAGCACCATCGATAAAATAGTTTCTAGTGTTGTATAAATCATTGTCATTAAAATAAAATGAATAAGAATTTTTCTTTTTCCACTTAACACCAAATCTTCTCTTTTCAGGATCGTAATTAGTGTCTATTCTAGTATGTCTTTTACCAAATGTTGAAAACCAACCCCACCATTTGTTTACACCTTGTTCATTGTTTAATACTCTAGATAAATCAAAGCTATCAGATTCACTTAATCCTAAATCGTGTCTGAATTGATCTTTTGTATAATTTGGATTAATTATCTGCATAAGCTCAAGTAATTCATTTAAATCATTTTTAATTGGAGTTGCAGTCAATAATAAGATTTTACCTAATTTTTTCTCTACTCCATTATCATCTTTTGAAAAGATTTGAAGCTTGTGTAAGGCTTTAATCTTGTTATCAGATGAGGCTGAATCAGAAGATGTATATCTATGTGATTCATCGACAACTATTAAATCGATATGGAAATGTCTTTTATGTGTTTTATTATAATTATCAACAAGCATAATAAATTTATCACTTACAAGATATTCAAATGGTACTATTACGCCTTGGAATTTTCTTCTTGAGCCATATAATTCTTCATATTTATTACCATTGATATCTCTTGCAACACCTGTTTCTTGATAATCCTTTAAAATGTTAAATACTTTTTCAACATCCTTATCGGAAGGATTAATCAGTGACAAAGTAAGACCAAATTTGTTGTACATTTCATCATGCCAGTTATTCATCAATTCATCATTTGATAAAGTGATAATTAATGTACGCCATTCGTCTCTGTAGGCAAGTTCTGAAATAATCATGCCTGCCTCTATTGTCTTACCCATACCAACCTGGTCTGCAAGTAAACCACCATAAGGTAGTTTTAATATTGACTCAGC
>JAILIY010000089.1 GCA_024695025.1 Acholeplasmatales bacterium | reverse complement strand
TTGAATCTTATCAGCAGTTGTACCATAATCATATAATTTTTCTGCTAATAATACTGTACCATCTTCATCCTTAAATGTTACCTTATATTGTCTAATTACAGCATTATAAGTTGCAATATATTCTTTATCTGCTGTTACTTTTGATAATTCTTTATCCCAACCTGCAAATGTATATGTATATTGTGCTGTTGCATCTTTAGTTGGTGTTGGTACATCTAAAGCAGATGCTTCTGTATTATAATCATATGCCTTTGAACTTAAAACTGTACCATCTTCATCTTTAAATGTTACATTGTATTGTCTAACTGTAGATGTGTAAGTTGCTGTATAAACTGTCTCACTAGTTACTTTAGATAATTCCTTATCCCAACCATTAAATGTGTATGTATATTGTGCATCTGCATCTCTAGTTGGGTTTGTACCAAAAAATTCAGGAATTGTGTTTTCCAATACATTGTTCTCGTAAAGTACATCGCCATCATAATCAACAAATGAAACCTTGTAATACTTTTCTTCACTTGAAGATTCTACTTCTGTTGCTTCAACATCAGTTAAAGATTCTTGTTCACTTGTTTGAACTTCACTTGAAGGCTCAATTTCAACTAATTGTTCAGTTTCTGAAGATTGTTCTTCAGATGTAATTACTTCAATTGAAGATTCAACATTGCTTTTTTTCTCTTCGCTAGATGCTATAGTATTTTGTAATATTTCTGTTTGAGAATTTTGTTCAACACTAGATTGTACATCTTTGCTTGTTTGTGCTAATTCACTTGAAGATTGTTTTTCTTCAACCGAACTAGAAGATTGTTTTGTTACTTCTGTAGATTTTGTTCCAATGGTTTCAGATTTTTTTGAAGAACCACAGGAAGCCAACACGGTCATAGTTAAGACTGCTGTTGTTAATCCAAATAACACTCTTTTCTTTTTCATTTTTTCTCCTCTTTTTTCTTTTTTCTCTTTATCTTTTTCTTTTTGTGGATTTTTTGATGCTTATGATAGCGCTTTTTCAAAAAATACAC
This sequence comes from Acholeplasmatales bacterium, assembly GCA_024695025.1. Lineage (GTDB taxonomy): Bacteria > Bacillota_I > Bacilli_A > Acholeplasmatales > Anaeroplasmataceae > Anaeroplasma. The sequence continues at coordinate 2,393 of JAILIY010000089.1, read as the reverse complement.
ATTTATAACAATGCTATGATAGCGTTTTATTGGTATTTTCTAATTTTTTTTCATTTTTTTAAAAAATGTGTATTAGTATACTTAAAGTATAAAAATCCTCATAAGTGAATTAGCCAAAAAAGCCATCACCTATGAGGATTTTTTTATTATCTCTTGAAATATTTTGTTTGAAAATATAGGGAGGGTAGGTAGTGCTACTTCTAATAAATTAATACTAGAAGTAGCACGGATGAAAAAATATATATCAAGAGTACTTAAATTTTAAATTATTTACTAACTACAACTGTAGTAAGATAAGCACCACCAGTTGATGTTGATACTGTTTCTGATCCACCTGCCGCAATTGAGAATGAAATAGTTGTTGCAGTCTTTCCCAATGTTACTGTACCACCACTATATGTAAATGACTTATCTGAATCATTACCAATTACTGTTAATACAAAGTTTAGTGTACTTGATGAATTATTTGTAATTGTAAATGATTTATTTGAATTAAATTTAATACCTTTATCATCTTGAGCAGCTATTTTTGTGGCTGTTATTACGATATTATTGTCATCATAAATAGTTACATTATTTGAACCAGTTGTTACTGTAGTTGTTACATAATCAATTGTAAATGATGTTACATCAGGAAGTGCAGCAATACAAGCTTCTAATTTTGAATAATTAGTTACTGAAGCTTGATCAGTTTCACTTAATGAATCATATGCAGCCTTTGCAGCATTTACATTTTCTCTATCAGATTCAGTAATTGCACTTGCTTCTGGTAATGCATCAATTAATGCTATTACACTATCAACAGTTACTTCTTCTGTTGGTGTATCTTCACTAGATGAAGAGCCTTCGATACCTTGAACACTTACTAATCTAGATGTATAACCTACTACTGCTGCCTTTAATTCAGAAATTACGCCATAATTTGTATCTTCTGTTGCATTATCAAATGTCCATGTGAAATCTCCACCTTGAACACGACCAGCATATTTCATAACAGTTGCCTTAGCATCTTCAGGAGTTTCAACTTGATCAGCTGTTACACCAATATTTATTGATGTATCAAAATTATTATAAGTTGCGCCACCTGCATTATATGTAGAATCTACAGTATCTGTTCTTGAAGATACTAATACTGCATCATAAGATGATGCATTTGCATCTGTTGTTGCACCTTGAGTACCAGTATTTGCATTAGCATAAATTAATGAAGATGCACCTTCAATATGATTATTATAAGCCTTAATTGTACCTGAAGTTTCATCTGAGAATGTTCCATTTCCTAGTGCATCTGTACCTGTAAGTGATGATAACATAGGATTCTTACAATTTCTAAAGTAGTTATTTTCAACAAATGCGTCTGCACCTGTTGTAACACCTACACCATATTTTGAGTTACCATCAAAATAATTATTATATACATGAACAGACATTGTTCTAATTCTTGGATGACGAGAGTCAGAATGATCAAACCAGTTATGGTGATATGTAATATAATTTGGACCTGATTCAGATTTCATACCACATAATGACATCTTACCAGAATCCCAGAAATGCATATATGATATTGTTATAAATCCTGAATCATCCTTTAAATCCATAGAGCCATCGCCCTTTGCTTGGTCACTATCACTACCAGCAGCGCCATAGAATACATCACAATCATGTACCCAAATATTAATATTACTACTTTCTAATGCAATACCATCATCTGGCCAATTCATTAAGCCTAAATTTCTAATTTCAATATTGTTTGTCTTTAAGCATCTTACACCAGCACCATGAAGTGTTGCATCATTACCGATACCTTCAATTGTAATACCTGCATCAGCAATTTGTGCTGTTGTTAAATTCTTATATACTTCTTTAAAGCCTAAATTTAAACTATCATTGTTGTTTGTTAAGCCTGATTGTGTAACTTTTCCTATTAGTCTTAATACTAATGGTCTACCATCATAGCCCTTACTCATTGCTTGAGAAATATTACCAACACCAGTAAATGATTGTGTGTCACCCTTGTTATTAGTTATAACATCTAATGTAACAGTACTCTTATTTGATTCAGTAATATACAAAACTCTAGCATTAGATTTTAATGTACCATCTAAGTTATAAGCACCTACTGTCTTACCAGCTAATGGTGATGCTGTTGAGAATGCAAAACCAGTTCTATCATATGCAACAACAGCTAAGTTTGCAATTTCAGTTGCTGCTGTATCAGCTTCAGTACCATCAAATACTGGAGCAATCTTTATTGTATAAGTACCAGCTGCTAGACCTACTGCATCTACTCTATAGTAAGTGTTGTTTCCGTCTTCTGTCTTATATTTTCTAATTAATTGAGAATCTAATTTAGTATATGTACCATCAGTTTCTTTTACATAAGCATTATATTC
>JAILIY010000079.1 GCA_024695025.1 Acholeplasmatales bacterium | reverse complement strand
CTAGATTTGTATAATATTTGTAGCTTGTTAAAGAATTCTTTAAAATGTTATCAAAATCCATAAAAAAGCACCTCCTGAAAGCTGGTTTTATAGTTTAATTGTAAACCAATTCGTAAACCAAATCAAGGAGGTGTGATTATTATTAAATTTTAATAACAATGAGAAAAGACATATACGAGAGGATGAAAATAATGAAGCAAGATGATATAAAGCCAAACTATGCAGCTTTAGCAAAACAACTAGGCTGTGATTATCGAACCGTGAAAAAATATTATGAGCGTGATTTAGATAATGTAGTTAATAAACCACCTAAGCCATCAATATTAGATCCATATAAAGACATAGTTGAGGATAAGGTTAAGCTATCATGTAGTGCCACAGCAATTTACAAATTTATACAGAAAAAAGGATATAAAGGCTGTTATAGTGTTGTAAAACGATACTGTAATAAATTTAAAGTTGAACAACATGAGAAAGCAACAATAAGATATGAAACAAATCCAGGATTACAGGCTCAAGTAGACTGGAAAGAAACAAAAATAATAACAAGTAAAAATGGTGAAATATTTGAAGTTAATATCTTCTTAATAATTTTAGGATATTCTAGACTTAAATATATTGAACTTACGACAGATAGAAAGCAAGAAACAGTATTTCAATGTTTAATAAACGCCTTCAAATATTTTGGCGGTGTTCCAAAGGAAATATTATTTGATAATATGAAGACGGTTGTTGATCACGCAAAAAGTGAATATAACAATCCTGTAATCAATTCAAGCTTCTATGAGTTTTCAAAGGACATGGGATTTCAAACCATATTGTGTAGAGCCTTTAGACCACAAACTAAAGGTAAGGTTGAAAACCTAGCAAAGGTTATGGATAGATTAGATGTCTATAATAATGAGTTTGAATCTTTAGATGATTTAGATGAAATAGTTATTGAATTAAATCATGATTTAAATAATGAAATATCACAAGCAACTAATGAACGCCCGTTTGAACGTTTTAAAAAAGAAAAAGAATATTTGAATAAGCTACCAAATCAAGATATCCTTGAAGGCTTTATAACAAAGCCTAAAACCCGCAAAGTATCAAAGGAATCAATGATTTTATATAACAAATCCAAATATTCTGTTAATCCAAAGTATATAGGCAAAAATGTCGTGCTAGATATCAAAGCCAATACCTTGTACATCTATTATAACAAAGAATTGATAGCAAGTCATATAATAACTACTAACAAATTGAATTATAAAGCTGATGACATGGTCAATATACTTAAAACAGACGCATTCAAAAATAAAGATGACGAATACATAGAGTCATTCGTTAAGAAACAATTAAAACTATATGATTCAATTGGAGGAAAGAAATAATGAGTTCTTATGTGCAGTTAATAAATAATTTAGATCAACTTAAATTATCAAAAATAAAGGAATATATTCCAAATTATCTAGATGATAACATAAAAAATAATTTATCTGTAGTAGATATATTAAAAGAACTTACAGATAAAGAAATTGAATTTAGGGAAGAACGTGCAGCTCAAATAAACATTACAATAAGTAATTTTCCTTATCACAAAACCATAAATGATTTTGATTTTTCATATCAACCTAATATTAGTAAAGCACAAATACTAGATTTATGTAGTCTAAGATTTGTTGAAAAAAATGACAACATATTATTTATAGGATCTTCTGGTGTTGGTAAAACACACCTAGCAACAGCAATAGGTATGGAAGCTTCTCAAAAACGAATCAGTACATACTTTATTCATTTCAATGATTTAATGACGAAAATAAAAAAAGCTTATCAGGAGAATAGGCCAGAGGCTGTAGTAAAACATTACTCCAAATATAAGCTTTTAATAATTGATGAAATAGGGTACCTACCGATTGAAAAAGAGTATTCAAACATATTCTTTCAGCTTATAGCTGCAAGATATGAAAAGAAAGCAACAATAATAACAACAAACCAACCACTATCAAAATGGGGTGAAGTCTTTAATGATCCTACAATAGCAACAGCTATTATAGATAGACTTGTCCATCATTCTTATGTAATTAAGATTACTGG
>JAILIY010000078.1 GCA_024695025.1 Acholeplasmatales bacterium | reverse complement strand
TCACTGTACCAACCGCTAGGTACGAAATATTGAAGAGGATTATAACCCCAGTTATAAAATCTATCTTTGTCTATATCATCTACACCATAAAAATCATATGTAGGTAAAAATTGAACATGAGTAATACCTAAAGATTTTATATATTCTAGACCTGTAGGATATCCTTCAAAATCTTGAGATTTAATTAAATCTAAATAATGTCCGCTATAATAACTTGTAAAATCTCTTATACTTGCCTCATAAATAACTGAATCAGTATATCTGCCAGAAAATTTTGGCTTATCATATCTCATCTTATAAAATTTAGTTTTATCTACTACATAATTATATTTATGATTTTCAGCACTAGATATAGCATATGGATCTAATATTTGATCGAATTCTTCAAATACTCTTACATCAAATAAATAGCCATATCCTTCTAAATCTCCTAAAACTTCTACACTCCATACACCATTATTGTCACAGACCATATTATATTTTTTAATTATGTCGTTGTGATATAATTCTAAAACCATCTGTTTGGCAACTGGTGTCCAAACATAAAATTTAGTTGAATTTTTAGTATAAACAAATCCTAAAGGGCCATCATATTTAAATTTATTTTCAAATTCTTGAGTTCTTATTATACTACCTGATCTTAAAAGACCTCTGTTACCTTTAAAATCAGTAATATAATATTCTTCGTTTAATTTAATATTTTTTGGAAGCTTGGCTACATATTTATAAAATCTATCTTCCTCGTAAAATTCAAATATATCAAGTCTTATAGATTTTTTATTATCATATTCTAAATAAAAATCTTTATTGATTTCATAAACATCTTTATCTAATAAAATTGTAATTGCGTAAAATGAATCTACATACGCTTTTATTTTTTCATCTAATACACTTGTGATATCTTCTTTTGTATTATTGATTTTCTTATCTAAAATTAATTTAATTGTTCTATCTATATATAATTGTTTCTTTTGAGTCTTAATAACTTTAGACATTAAGGCTTTAGACAATTCTAAATCATCTTCAGATTTGATTACTAATTGTCTTAATTTCTTATCGATAGATGCAGTATCATAACCTAAATTAGATAATAATGATTTAAATCTTTTATATGTCTTAGTATATAAATATAATTCATAATTGCCAAAATTAGAATTGATTAATATATCTAATTCTTTACATAATTTCTTATCTTCTTTTGAAGTTAATGGGAAATATTCAAAGAATTTTAAATAATAATAAAATACTAAATCTTCTTCTTTATAATTCTTATCAAATATAGATAATAAATTATTATATACTGGAACAAATTGGAATATATTGTTATCCTTGATGAATTTAAGTCCTTTATCGTTATCTAAATATGCGATTCTTTTGAAGTTCGCAAACAATCTTTCATCAGATAAATATACTAATAATTCTCTAGTTGCACATAAAGCTTTTTCTGTAGCCTTATCTAAATTAAAATCTAATTTAGCATAATAATAGATTGCACGTAAAATACGCAAAGCGTCCTCATCAAACCTTTTTACTGGATTTCCAATCATTTTTATAGTCTTAGCCTTTAAGTCATCTAATCCACCATGAAAATCTAAAATTTGGCGATTTTTATCCATTGCCAAAGCGTTTATTGTTAAATCTCTTCTTTTGGAATCTTCTTCATATGTGTCACAATAACTCACCTCAGGGTGACGATGATTAATACTTTTAATATCTTTTCTAAAATGAGTTATTTCAAAAGTATATTTTTTATAAATAATAGTCAAGCTAAAAAAATCTTTACCATTTGGCTTAGTTTTAAATGTTTTTTCAATTAGTTCAAGTGGCATTGATGTGGCAATATCAATATCATTTGATTCTAAGCCTAATAAAGAATCTCTTATGGCTCCGCCTACAAGGTAAGCTTTATAGCCCATTTCTTCTATTTTATTTATTAATTCTATACCGTAGTCTAAATAATTCAATGTAACACCTCAAAAACTATTCCTATAAAAATATTATAACATATTTTAGGCAATAATGAAAAACATAATAATTATAATAATTATTATAAATACTCGGTTTTCTTGAATATAATTAAACAATTGGGTATAATAAATTTGGTGATTAAATTGTATAAGATTAAAAAAACATACGAAAATACAATTACTATAGAAAAATCCGTTTTTATAACTTCGTTATATAGGATAGATAATGTCGAAGACGCTTATGATATTTTAGAGCGTGTAAGAAAAAAATATTATGACGCAACTCACAATTGTTATGCCTATATATTAGGAGATAACCAAGAAATACAGAAGGCATCAGATGATGGTGAACCACAAAAAACTGCAGGTTTTCCAATGCTTGATGTACTTAAAAAGAATAATTTAACTAATGTTTTAGCTATAACTACTAGATATTTTGGTGGAATATTGCTTGGAGCAAATGGTCTTGTAAGAGCGTATAGTCAATCTGTTAGTGAAGTTGTTAAAAAATGTGAATTATTTGTCGATGAGGAACAAACTAAATTCAAATTTACCACTTCTTATTCTGGATATAATACCTTACTTAAAGTATTTAATTACATCACATATGATGATATTTCATTCACTACAGATGTAATAATAACAGGCTTTTTAAAATCTGATTTAATCGATAAGTTTAAAGATGATTTATATAAATATAAAGTCGATAATCAAGCATTAACTTTCTTAGGACAGTTCAATATAGAAATTAAAAAAGGGGACTAATTATAAATTAGTCCCTTATATTTTTAATGAAAGATATAGATTATATAATCCTTGTGATATTAAATATGCACATATCAAAGCTAATAGAATTTGTCCTATTTTTATAGCTGTAACAGAGCCTTGTTTAAATAATTTTTCAAAATTAGTATTAAATATCACATATAAGCTTATAAAGAAAGATATAAGATATAGGATCATAAACATAATATTATCTACATTAATGTCACCAATTACACCTAAAATTATCATCTTATAAATTACCAGCACCCGAATTCTTTATATTTTCATATAAATCTTGTTCCATCTTAGTGGATTCAGTTGCCTCAGTCTTGTTGATTTCGCTTCTTTCGTGACGAATATCAGACAAGTTTTTATAAGCTGAATCTTTAGATCTACCAATTTGTGCTTCTTGGCATAAAACGGTCGCAATATTATCGTGGAATTCGAAAATACCACTTGTGATAACTACATAAAATTCATCTTTTCCTCTAACTAATTTGATAAAGCCAGAGCCCATAACAGAGATGATAGGCACGTGATCGTTCATCACGGCAAATTCACCATCTTCTTTGTTGTGAACTACGACATAATCAACTTCATCATTATAGACATTACCTTGATGTGTTGAACAAATAATACGCATTACTTAGTAACCAAGCTTTCTGCCTTTTTGATGGCATCATCAATAGTACCAACTAAACGGAATGCTTCTTCAGGTAAGTCATCGTGAAGTCCATCTAATATTTCTTTAAAGCCTCTTACAGTTTCACTTACAGGAACATAGCTTCCTGGAATACCTGTAAATTGACCTCCAATGAACATATTTTGAGATAAGAATAGACGGATTCTACGAGCACGTTTTACTACTAATTTATCTTCTTCAGATAATTCATCCATACCTAATATCGCAATGATATCAAGTAATTCGTTGTATCTTTGAATGATTTGTTGAACTCTACGAGCTACATCATAATGTTCTTGTCCTACAATTTCAGGAGATAGAGCACGGCTTGTTGAGGCAAGTGGGTCAACTGCTGGGTAAATACCTTCTTCTGTCAATTTTCTTGAAAGGTTAGTTGTCGCATCCAAGTGAGTAAATGTTGTCGCTGGAGCTGGGTCAGTATAGTCATCAGCTGGAACGTAAATAGCTTGAATAGATGTAATAGAACCATCCTTAGTTGAAGTGATACGCTCCTGTAATTTACCCATTTCTGTAGCTAGTGTTGGTTGGTAACCAACGGCACTTGGCATACGTCCTAAAAGTGCTGATACTTCACTACCTGCTTGAGTAAAACGATAAATATTATCGATGAATAACAATACATCTTGATGTTCTTCATCTCTAAAATATTCAGCCATAGTTAAACCAGTTAAAGCAACTCTAACACGGGCTCCTGGTGGTTCATTCATTTGACCGAATACCATCGCAGTATTCTTTATAACTCCACTTTGGCTCATTTCACCATATAAGTCATTACCTTCACGTGTACGTTCACCTACACCTGTAAATACTGAAATACCATTATGTTCTTGAGCAACGTTGTGGATTAATTCTTGGATTAATACTGTTTTACCAACACCGGCACCACCAAATAGACCGATTTTACCACCCTTGATATATGGGGCAAGTAAATCAACTACTTTAATACCAGTTTCAAGTATTTCTACATTACTTGACAATTGTTCAAGCTTTGGTGCTTCTCTATGAATAGGCATCTTAACAGCATTTTCAATTGGTTCTTTTTTATCAATTGGTTCACCAAGTACATTAAATACTCTACCTAATGTAACTTTACCAACTGGTACAGAGATAGGTCCACCTAAGGCTTCAACCTTCATACCTCTAACTAAACCATCTGTTGAGTCCATCGCGATACATCTTACTTTTTTGTTACCAACATGTAACGCAACTTCTAGTGTTAAATTGATACCAACACCATTATTTTCTTCTTTATCTACATTAATTTTCAATGCATCGTTGATTCTTGGTAATTCGCCTTCAGAAAATAAAACATCTACTACTGGGCCTTTTACCTCTACGATTTTACCAAACACTAATCGTCGCCTCCTATCGCATTAGCTCCGCCTATGATATCAATTAATTCATTGGTTACAACGGCTTGACGAGCTCTATTATATAGCAATTGAAGTTTATCAATTACTTCTTCTGCATTGTCTGTAGCGCTTCTCATCGCGTTCATTCTAGCTGAATGTTCAGCGCATTTAGCATCTAAAATAACACCATAAACAATATCTTCAACATACATTGGTAATATTAAATCTAATGTCTTTTCGATACCACTTTCATATACGTAATCAATTTCACCTTTGTTATTCTCTAATTTGTCAATAGGTAATAATTGTTCAAATTTTACTTCTTGAGTAAGACTGTTTACATAATGATTATATATAATTACAAACTTATCAATTTCACCTTTAATATATAGATCAATTATTGATCTTGCAAGAGGTTGAATATCAAAGAATTGAACATCATCTCTTACTAATAAGGCTTTCTTTTGAGTTGTATTATATTTTTTCCTTTTAATAAATGAATAACCCAGTTTTCCTATAGATGTAACTATGTATTCATTTCTAGATTTATGATTTTCATCTATTTTTTCTTCGATTGCTTTATAAATATTTGAATTATAAGCACCAGCTAAACCTCTGTCTGATGTAATAATCAAATATGCAGTCTTTTTGATTTCTCTTTCCTTTAAAAGCTTGTGAGGATAATCCTCAGATGCTCTTGAAGATATATCAGAAACCATTGAAGAAATTCTTGCCATAAAATCTTTATATAATTTATAGCTTTTTTCTGCTTTTTTAACCTTTGATTGACTAACCATATACATGGCTTTAGTTATTTGAGCAGTATTTCTTGTTGAATTAATTCTTGATTTTACTTCTCGTAGTGAGTTTGCCATAAACAATGCCTCCTACTAATTGAAACGTTTAACAAATTGTTCAAAATATTGATCCATTTTTTCTGTTTCAGGTAAAACTTTTGTTTCTCTAATAGTCTTAGCTAATTCCATAGCTTCACTATTTGATTTCATTTCAATATATAATTGTTCTTCAAATCTAGCTAAATCTTCAATCTTAACATTATCCAAAAATCCATGAGTTAAACAATATAAAATCATTGTTTCTTCTTCCATAGATATTGTCTTATGTAAATTTTGTTTTAAGATTTCTTGAGTTCTTCTACCTCTATCTAGTCTTTGTTTTGTAGATGCATCTAAATCTGAACCAAATTGAGCAAATGATTCAAGTTCTCTATAAGATGCTAAATCAAGACGAAGTGTACCAGAAACCTTCTTAATAGCCTTAGTTTGTGCAGCACCACCAACACGTGATACTGATAAACCAGCATTTATCGCAGGTCTAATACCTTTGTAAAAATAGTCAGTTTGTAAGAATATTTGACCATCTGTAATCGAAATAACATTAGTTGGAATATAAGCTGAAATATCACCAGCTTGTGTTTCAATAATTGGAAGAGCAGTTATTGAACCTCCACCTAATTCTTTATTTAATTTAGCAGCACGTTCAAGCAATCTTGAATGTAGATAGAATACATCACCTGGGAATGCTTCACGTCCTGGTGGTCTGTGTAATAATAATGACATTTCACGATAAGCAACTGCGTGCTTAGATAAATCATCATAAACGATTAATACATCTTTTCCTTGGAACATAAAATATTCAGCCATAGTTACACCTGAATATGGTGCTAAATATAGCATAGGTGCTGGGTTAGATGCAGATGCAGAAACGATAATTGAATATTTCATCGCATCATATTCCTTTAATGTTTCATAAACATTTGAAACAGTAGATTCCTTTTGACCAATAGCTACGTAAATACAAATTACATCTTTTCCTTTTTGATTTATAATTGTATCTACTGCAATTGATGTTTTACCAGTTTGTCTATCACCGATAATTAATTCACGTTGTCCACGTCCGATTGGTACTAACGCATCCAAAACCTTAATACCAGTTTGAAGAGGTGTATCAACGCTTGATCTATCCATAACACCAGTTGCTTTAACTTCTATAGGACGACGATTTGTAGAACTAATTGGGCCTAAACCATCAATTGGTTGACCAAGTGGGTTAACAACACGTCCTAAGAATTCATCTCCTACTGGAACTTCAAGAATTCTACCTGTACATTTAACCAAGTCTCCTTCTTTTACTTTGCTTCCTTCTCCTAATAAAATGGCACCAACAACATTTTCTTCCAAATTTTGTACCATACCATAAACATCATTAGGGAATAATAATAGCTCACTAGACATCGCTTTATTTAGGCCATGAACTAATGCGATACCGTCACCAGTTTGAACAACATGACCAACATTTTCTGTCTGAATATCTTCTTTATAAGCTTTTATCTGTTCTTTAATAGAACTAGAAATTTCAGATAAATTTATAGTCGCCATAACTATTCCTTTCCTACATTGCCTCTCTAAGCTTATCTAAAGAATTTTTTAAATTTAAATCGATTGATTCACCATTTTGTATAATTCTTAATCCACCAATAAGCTCAGGATCAATTGTAATTTTCATTTCAATAGTCTTACCATCGTATTTTTTCTCTAAAGTTTCTTTTAATTCACTAAGTTGTCTTTTATTTAAGTCTTTAGATGAATATATATCTACGATGACAATATTTTTAAATTCTCTATAATGTTTTCTATATTGATGTCCAATTGAATCTACTAATTCAAAACGATTATAATCAATTAATACATATAGAAAATTAACGAATGTTTCATCAAATTTTTTAAAGACATTTTTTATAATATCTTTCTTATCACTCTTATTAATAACAGGACTTGATAATATTGCATAGAAGTCTTCATTTTTAATCTCACGAATTATCTCAAAGTAATCTCTAAATAACTCGCTCTTATTTTCTTCAATTGCAAGTTCCCAAAGTGCCTTTGCATATTCCTTCTCTAACAATATTAATTAACCCCTTTCAAGATGTCATCAACAACATCTAGATATTTATCTTGGTTAATTTCTTTGCCTACTATCTTTTCTGCAGCTTGGAAAGCTATCTCAACAATTTCTTGTTTGATTTGGTTTTCCATACTTTGTCTTTCTTGAATCAATTCTTGTTCAAGGCTTTCTTTACGTCTTAAAGCTTCGCTCTTTGCAGAATTAATAATTTCATCTCTTCTAAGGTTAGCTTCCTTTTCAGCATTATCTAAAATTTCTTTGATTTTAGCTTGAGCTTCATTATATTGTTCCTTTAGACGCATTTCTGCTTCTATTGCGTTAGCTTTAGCTGTTTCGGCGTCGTTGTAATCTTTTTCGATTGCATCACGTCTTGTTTCAAGAATTTTAGTAATTGGCTTCCATAGTAGAAAACGAACTGCCAAAAATAAGAGAATAGTTGCGATAATTTGGATACCAAAATCGATACCAAATGATAAAATATTATCTTTCATCTCTGGTTTTCCTATCAATGTCACTGGTCCAAGACCATTATTATATATAACATTACCATTAGATAATTCTTGTTTGCCTGTAACTGCCTCAGTAATTGCATCTATAGCAGAATTAAGGCTTAAAAAATTAATCATAGGACTATTCTCCTTTCGTAATAAAATTTATTTTTCTATTAGTTAAATAAAATTAAAATTGCAATAATTAGACCATATAAACCTGTTGTTTCAGATACTGCTTGACCAATTAACATGTTTGTACGGATTGTACCAGCCATTTCTGGTTGACGAGCCATAGCTTCTACTGCGTGTGCTGCAACGTTACCTTCACCAATAGCGGCTGCGAAACCTGTAAATACAGCTAAACCAGCACCGATATATCTTAAACCATCGCCTGTAGTTGCACCTTCTAAAAAGCTAATTACATTTGCTAAAATTGTTAAAAAATCCATAAATTTTCTCCTTTTTAATTATATATTTTTTCTTCATCTTTAATCTTCATAGATGTAAAGATAATAGATAGAATAACGAATACTGCTACTTGAATAACACTAAATGCTATATCAAAAAGCAAATTGATAAATGGCATAATTGGAACACTCCACCAGCCTAAGACATGCTTGATAAGTATTGAAATACATACACCACTTACGACGTTACCAAATAGACGTAAGCATAAAGAAATAGGTAATGTAAATTCACTTACAATATTCATAGGAAGCATTACTGGAGTTGGATCTAAAAATCCTTTTAAATATCCTTTAAAACCATTTGACACAATACCAGTAAGTTGAATTACAAAGAATGAGCACATCGCAAGTGCAAAAGTAACAACAACATACTGAGTAGGGTTAGTTAATAAATAAACGCCTGATATGTTAGCAAATAATATAAATATTGCAAGAGATATGAACCATGGTGAATAGCTCTTCCACCTCTTTCCTATATTTGCCTTCATAAAATCATTCATCATATCTACAAACCATAAAAATGGTATTAACCATAATGGGGTTTTCTTCAATGGATCAACCCTTCTAATAAATATGTATAAGATACATAATAAAAGTATTAATCCTAATGTAATGTATATCGTTGAAGCGATAGGTCCTAACCAATTGAAGTTTTTCCAATAATCGCTAAACGAAGATAACACATTGACTTGAATCACCTATTATCACCTTCTTTTTTTATAAATAATGATGCGATAAATAATATTTTAACAATCATATAACCGACTACATATAGAACCACCGATAAAACCATATGTGAACTATATTTGTAGGCTAAAAGCATCGCTAAAACTGTAATTAAAGCTGTAACTAATAATCTTAACAAAACCCATAATACTGAAAATTTACCAGAATGAAATGTAGGTCTTTCAATATATGAATTCATTATTTCATCAAATCTATTGTTTTGTAAGACCATCAACAAATGACTTATCAACGCCAACAAAATACCAATAGCTAAAAATAATATACTTATATCAATTACAAACGATAATATTATAGAAACAATCATCAAAATCAATGAGGGTATTAAAATTAATTTATTGTTTAATATCTTTTTCATTTGATTCCTCTTTATTTAATTGTTTCTGTTTTTCTTTTTCTTTCTCTTCTTGCTTAAGAATATAAATCAAATTACCGACTAATGTAAATAAACCAAATAATACGCCTACTATAGCTAAAATTGCAGGCCAAACAGAATGCTTGTCAATCCATCTACCAATGAAAAATCCAATAACTCCCAAAACAGCCATTGAAATTATGCCTTGGCTAGCCATAGCATATGTATTAGCATATTTGCCAAATTTCATTTAAATAATTAGAATTCCTCTTCGTATTTAGAAATTTTGTTGATTCTTCTCAAATGACGTTCATTATTTGAGAATTCAGTATTTAACCAAATATCAACAATTTCTTTTGCAAGAGCATAACCTGTATATTTAGCACTTAAAGCTAAACAATTGGAATCATTGTGCTCACGAGTTAAAATAGCTGCGTCCTTAGAACCAACTAAAGCACATCTTACACCTTTAACCTTATTTGCAATCATAGACATACCAATACCTGTGAAACATATAACTATACCTCTATCAACAGTTTTATCTTTGATATCCTTGGCTACCATATAGCCATAATCAGTATAATCACATGAATCTTTTGTGTAAGTACCTCTATCAATGACCTCAATAGACTTGCTCTTTAAAAATGCGATAATTTCATTTTTTAATTCTAAAGCAGAATGATCACATCCAATAGAAACTTTCATATAAATAATCCTCCTAAAAATACTCTTATATTATAACATAATATTTACATATATTTGACCACATCATTTTTTATTGTTACGTGTTAAAAACGCTTTCATAGATTGTCATAAAAAAAGGTCTCACTTTGTGAGACCATTTATTTAAATTACTTAGAACTTGTCAATGAAATAGTACCATTTGAACAAGTTATTTCAGTTAAAGCAGAACCTGTGAATGCAGTTTCAGCTATTACTAATTTTTCCCATGCATCCTTATCACCAGCATAAGTAAATGTTGTTAATGATGTACAACCAGCAAATGCGTTACCACCAATTTGTTCAAGATTCTTAGATACAGAGAATAATGCTAATGATGTACAGCCTTCAAATGTACTACCTGCAATTATTTCTACATTTTCAATTCCTGTAACTGATGTTAATGATGTACAACCAGAGAATGATTTAAAGTTAATTTCAGTAATTTTACCATTAAGAGTAACTGTTGCTAATGATGTACAGCCTTCAAATACACCATAATCAGTTGATGTTGAAGAACCAGAACCAATCATTGTTACTTTTGATTCATTGATTTTAGCAGATGTTAAACCTGTACAATCCTTAAATGCACCATTACCTAATTCTTCTAATGATTCAGGTAAAACGACAGTTGCTAATGATGTACAACCAGTGAATGCATTAGCCTTAATAGCTTTTACATTAGTCATTGTTAATGTTGCTAATGATGTACAACCTTCAAATGTATTTGTACCAATAACAGAACCTTCACCTAAATCAACAGTAGTTAATGATGTAACATTCTTAAATGCTTCATTATTTAATATAGTTGAACCTTCTGAAGTAGTTGTTACATGTTCAGCAAATGTTGCAGAACCAGTAACTTTGATTGATTCAACTCCTGAACCAACAAGTGCTTGACGTTCAATAATTGCATTACCATTTAATTCTACTGTCTTTAAGTTTGTACAATTTTCTAATGCATTTTCTTTTAATCTAATTTCCTTATCAGATGTTAATTTTAATTCAGTTAAATTATCAAAACCATAAAAAGCCTTAGAACCAACTTGAATTAATGATGTAGGAATATTAACAGATGTTAAATTTGATGCACCATTAAATGCTTCAGCACAAACTGTTGTAACTGTATTAGGTAAAGTTACTTTTGTAATATTAGTATTATTTTCGAATACATTAGAGTTAATGAACTTTGTTCCATCTTTAACAGTGATTTCTGATTGTGTTTTACCAGTATCTGTTAATTTGATTAAAATATCATTGAAATAAACAGCATTAGTATCTGTTTCTGCACCATCAAATGATAACTTGTCACAATCATCAAATACATAGTCACCAAAATATACTAATGAATCTGGTAAACTAACTGTTTCTAATGATATACATCCATCAAATGCATTATCACCAATTTCTTCAACTTTTGAAGGAACAGTAAATGATGTTAATGATTTACAATCCTTAAATGCATCATCACCGATTACCTTAATTGAACTAGGTAATTTTATTTTCTTTAGAATATCCCAACCTTCAAATGCATCATCTGCAATCTTAGTAACCTTTTTATTATTATGCTTACTAGGAATAGTAATACTATTGCTAGTATAATTCTTTAAACCAGTAACTGCATAACCCTTTGTTGCAGAGTCATACTTATAATAATAAGTTTCCCCAAATACTGAACAGCTTGATACTGTTAATAACGCTGCACCAGCTAAAGTCAGTAGACCTAATGAACGAAATATTTTCTTCATTTTTAAAACCTCCATAAAAAACGGTATCATTTATTTAAATTATAACATCATTTCATTTAAAGTCAATAATTTTGACCAAAACAAAGACACATATAACATCAAAATTTTACCATATTATTTAAATTATATAATTTAAACCTATAAAACTATTACTTCTTAAAATTATTTACTTCGTTAAGTTCAAACTCTTTATCATTTAAACCATCGAAAGAAACATTTTTAATATTGACACTATTTACATAAGAAAATATTAAACCTTTTCCTTTCATTGGATCTAAACCATCCATCATCGCTGGAACTCCAGCCTTTGGATCTTTAGAATAATGGAATGAAACATTTTCTATGTCAATAGAATCGATTGGTTGTTCTGGCAATCCGAAGAAAGTACCAGCTGCAACATTTACATTTTCACAATCAATATCAGTAAACTTGAATTTACCAAGATAAGGTGTTCTATCATCTACAGGTAATTTTTCTTTAGAATAAACATACTCTGTATGACCATCAGGATCACAATAATAGAACATATTTACAACAAGAGGAGTAAGAACATCTTTCATAAGAATATTCTTAAATGTTATACCATCAATAATAGCATCTTTTCCTCTACCACGTCTTGTCTTAATTCTTAATCCTCTATCAGTTTGATTAAATAAGCATTGTGATACTTCTATATCTTTAATACCACCGCTCATTTCACTACCTAAAACGATAGCACCGTGACCAAAGTTCATAGAACAATTTCTAATATTAAACTTTTCACTAGGCTTCTTGTGCTTTCTACCCATATAAATCTTTCCAGATTTAATTGCTATACAATCATCACCTACAGAGAAATATACACCTATAATATCAACATTTTTGCATGATTCTGGATCACAACCATCTGTATTAGGCGAATTCTTTGGATTAATTAATTGTAAATCAATAAATTTTAGGTTTTCAGAAAAATATGGATGTAAATTCCACGATGGCGTGTTTTGTACAGTTAGACCTTGTAATGTAATATTTTTACAATTATTTAAGAATAAGCCTCTTGGTCTCCAAGCTATTCTTCTTGTTCTAACATCAACCCACCAATCAGAATTATTAGCGTTGCCATCAACAACACCTTCACCAATAATGCTGACATTTTCAACATTAATACCAGTTAAGATGCTCGCAAAACAATCAAGAGGATTTCCTTCCCAAGAACCTAAATTATATTCATCCTTTTCGTTTGATGTAAAAATAGTTCCAGGTAAAATAGGGTAATGATTTCTATCGACATCACCTATTAAAGCAGCTCCCTTTTCAAGTTCTATAGTAATATTACTTTTTAAGAATAATGGACCAGTATAATAATTTCCTTTAGGGATAAATACTCTACCATTATCTGGACAAGCTAATATTGCACATTGTAAGGCATTGGTATCAATAGTTTTTCCATCGCCTTTTGCGCCAAATCTTAAAACATTTAATGAAACAGATTCATCTAATGTCTTAATTGTTTTTTCAAAACATCTATCGTTTTGCTTAATTTTAATTGAATATTCCTTATTAGGGAATAAACCATATATAGAAACAACATTTTTAACAGAATTTTCTAAATATAATTCATCGTTTACAAATAAATCATATTTATCTGTTGAGAAAATGTCATTATTTTCTAGTTCAATCGAAATACTTCTAGAAGTTATAAATAATTCATTAAAATTCATAAAATCTCCTTTAATTATAAATTATTGGCGATTACATTTTCGTTTTTATTAATTATCAATGGTGATTTATCATTTAATTGTTTCTTATATCTAATTCTATAACAAATGTTAACCACCATATTTTTAACAAATACGAACATAGAATCTACAACAATAAAGCATAAGCCATATGTAAATGGTTCAATACCATAGTCTACTGTTGTAAACGGATTGATCACCCATCCTTTTATACCCATAAATACTGTAACAAAATAAAGGATAAATGATAAAACAAATGAATATACAATATAAAGTAAAAAAGCTGAAAATCCACGTAAATTTATCATATTATATCGATAAGTGTTATTCCTTCTATTATGCATAAGCATAACGAATTGCTTAATGATATAATTCATAAAAATCGCTGTCATAAACGCAATAGAAACAATAAGTCTGAAATCAGATTCGAAGGATTCTTCGCTCCAATCTAATCCGATATCAGTACCACCTATTGCTATAAAGAAAACAGCAGCCGCAGCTGCCCAATATTTAAGAAAGACAACAATAATCCACGATGGGATTTTAGAAAGCTTATCAACTTCATAAGGATTAATATTCTCTGGAGATTGATTAGCTTTCTTTTTCATTATCTATCCACCTTTTCGTATGTTCTATCGTAGAAGATAAAACCTAAAACACAGCCAGTAACTGATGTTACGCATGAAACAACTACAGAAATCATTGACCATGTCCAGTTACTATTTGTACTAAATTTCTTTGTACCTGGAATATAACATAAATCAATGTCACCGCTCTTAACTTTTTCACCCGCAACTCTTACTGCTGTTGAGGCGCCTTCTTTGTAAATTAAAATTGAATAAATGTATAAACAACTTAATACTACGATTGCAATTGTTGAAATTGTACATAAAACTACTGAGCCTAAATTTCTCTTACCTGACATAGATGCAGCACCGAAAATATTTAAGATACCTAGTAACATCATGATGAATAAAACAATTCCACCATAGTCAAATCCAATTTTATAACTACATGCACCTCTTTCTCCATTCGAAGTATACCAAGCCATATCGTAAGTGATAGGTCCGATAACTTTAGAGTGGAAACCTAAGAAGAAGCCTAAGAAAATACCTGGAGCTGCAACAAGCAGAGAAGGTAATTTCATTGGATTATATTTAAAAGAATTTATAAAATCGAAGAAAATGTTTCTAACATATAGTCCAAATATAACAAATATAGCTACGAAACGTTTTCTTTCACGAGGCACATCTTCATAGCGTTCTTGATCATCCATAAATTTATACCTCCATTATCTAATTCTCTTTGTTGTTTCAATATCGAAGAAATGTGCTTTTTCCATATCGAAACAAGCTTTAATTTGTTTGTCTGTAATATCTTGACGATTATAAACCTTTGCAATAACGTTTTCGCCACCAATTAAACCATAAATTAGGTTATATGCACCTAAATATTCAACATAATCAGTTTCAATAACGAATTGTGAATCAGGATTCTTGCTTAAATTAGCATCATCAATGTAAATATATTCAGCACGAATTGCAAGAGTAACCTTCTTACCAATATAGTTACCAATAATATCTTGTTGATGTTGAGTTAACTTAAACTTTAATTGAGTACCACTTTCGTTTTCTTCATTTAAGTCTTGAACGAAATATTCACCATTTTCATCTATTTGTCCATTTAAGAAATTCATTGGAGGTGTTCCGATGAAACCTGCAACGAATAAGTTTTCTGGATTATCAAACATTTCCTTTGGTGTAGCAATTTGTTGAACATAACCGTCCTTCATAACTACAATTCTTGTAGCTAATGTTAATGCTTCTATTTGGTCATGTGTTACATAAACAAATGTAGCATTTAATCTTTCATGTAATTGCATTAATTCCTTACGCATTGTACCACGTAATTTAGCATCTAGGTTAGACAATGGTTCGTCTAATAAGAATACTACTGGGTCACGAACGATAGCACGACCTACAGCAACACGTTGGCGTTGACCACCTGATAATTGCTTAGGTTTTCTATTTAAGTATGGAACTAATCCTAATACATCTGCAGCTTTCATAACTCTAGCATGAATTTCAACAGGGTCTACTTTTCTAATTGTTAAAGAGAAAGCCATGTTATGGTATACAGTCATATGAGCATATAAGGCATAATTTTGGAATACCATTGCGATATCTCTATCCTTAGGTGCTACGTTATTAACTTTCTTACCATTAATAATTAAATCACCAGAAGAAATTTCTTCAAGTCCGGCAATCATACGTAAAGTTGTTGACTTACCACATCCAGAAGGACCGGCAAGAACAATAAATTCACCTTTTTGAATTTCAATATTGAAATCATAAACTGCGTGGAAGCCATTAGGATAAACCTTATTAACATCCTTTAAAATCACATCAGAAGCCATATTCTTTTATCCTCCTTACTTCTTTTCGTTAATACTATTTAGATACTTAGTAAGTTTTTGACTTCTTAAATATCCGATTACACCTGCAGCGATAAATAAACCACCTGCAATTGCAAATAAAATCATTGCTGTAATTCCTCTTGCTGTACCGCTAGAAGGGAAGAATGCATGAGCATAGCTTGATGTATCCTTAGCCTTAATTGAATTACCTAAATTTTCAACAGCTTTAGCATAGCCTTTTGCTGTATTACCTTTTTTATAAATGTTATAGTATCTAATAAGCATAAGTGGAATATAGAACATTCTACCAATACATACAGCACCAAAGATAATTTGGAAAATAGATCCAATTTTAGAATAATTCTTCGCCTTTTCACAAGCAAGGAAACCGCCTAATAAAATAACGATATTAAGCATTATAATGATAAAAATCTGAAAATCATGAGGTCTGAAAGAGTTTAAGCACATAAATGCGCCCAACAAACTAGCTATCATACCAAAAATACCTAATTTTGATGATAGAGCGTTAGCTCTGTATCTCATCATTTCCACATCATTTTTTGCATATTCAAGATCAGACATTTTATTAAGAGTAGCTTTTTCTTTTTGTTCATTAATCATTATTATTCGCCGCCCTTTCAATAATTTCTGCTCTACGTTTAGATGATTCTTTAAATCTGTAAAGTGTATATATAGCCATAAATATAGAATATACAATTACTAAAATAATAACAATAATACCGAAAATAAATGGTGTAACATTTACTTTTTCAGTATGATCTAGAATTATATTCCAATCATTTATCGCATTATTTTTATCAATGGCCTCAATTTTACCATTTTGTAAATAAGCAACTGCTTTAAATAAATCTTGATTATCTAAGAATCTATTCATTAAATTTAAATTCTTAACTAGCATAACCACACTATAAACAGTGATCAAAAGAGGTACAGTAATACCTACAACTAAATTACTAATATAATATACTTTTCTGCTTTGATTAGAACATATAAGCATAACTGAGAATAAAATAATAGACACAACAAAGTAAATAATAAGTTGTTGATTAAAATCACTCATATCTGTTTGGAAATTATAAACAATTTGAGCTAAACCAGAATCTACAAAAACAGTTGAACCAGATTTGCCTTCTAATAATTCATATAATGGATTATTTGCATCAGCACCACCAGATGAAGCTAATTTTGAGAAATATGTAAATAACTCACTATTTGTTTGTCCATTAATATTTAATACAGATGAACTGTTGAAAATAGCTTGCTTATCAGTGCCATATCTATAGAATACATGAACATCTGCATAATTTGTCATGAAAGCAAGAGCAAATAATAATACAAGCGCAATAATAACGCCATATATTAATATTAATAATTTTGCTTTTGACTTAAGAAAATTTGGCATAAAAACCTCCTTATAGGATTAGTCTAGTGATATAGCTCCTAGGCTATATCACTAAACTATATAAAACATATTTTAAATTATAAATTATTTTGTAGTTGGAATATAGTTAACCATGTAGTCAGCACCATAAGTTGCGCCTAATGATGATGCCATTTGATATAAGTAAGAAGTTAATCTTGTAGTATATCTTTGATCCATAACATTCTTATAACTATAGTCTTCCTTAGCTGAAGTACCCTTACCGAATACAGCTTCTTCCTTAACAGAACCATCTGCATTTCTTGCAGCTGCGTTAGCTTCATCGTTAAGTTGTACATATTTACACCAACCTAAATCGTCTGTTGATACTAATGTAGTTGACCAGAATCCTGATACTGCATCATACTTAGCAGCGATTTCCTTACCATTTTCAACATAACCAGCTGATGGTACAGAAACTGCAAACTTAAGGTTAGTTTCAGATCTTGACATTAATGCTAATGTAACAGCACCAGATGCGATTGCGTTATCCATATTTTGGATACCAGCCTTACCATCTGCGTTAGTTACTTGGAAGTTTAATGAAGCTGGACGTACGTTACCGATACCATGAGTAGCACCAACGTAACCTCTCATATCACTCCAGAAGTCATTACCTGAATTTGAATCAATCTTTAATGCATTAGCATTTAATTGAGGAGTCTTGCTACCTGCATAAGTAGTTGTTGGATTTTCTTCTGTCCAATATGCTTCAGGACCGAAGTTATTTAACCATTGACCCTTTTCAGAGAACATATAATCCATCATCTTTAATGCACCAGTAATGTTATCTGATTTAGAAGGAATCATCCAAGAAGTACCCTTAAGACCTCTGTTATCTTCTGTATAACGCATTAATGTTTGGTTAGCACGATTAGCTTTGATACCCAAAGCATAATCACCATCAGAAGTCTTAGTTGTCCAATAAGAAAGTGGTGTAACAACTGGACCAAAGTTTCTTGTTGATGTTTGATTATTAGTTAACTTAGAAGCATCTGTACCGATACCAGCTGAGTCTTTTAAGTTACATGCTGAAGTTGAAGCATTATAATCATAAACCATAAAACCACTACCAGGGTTCTTATCTGTATGAGAGAAATATCTATTTAAATAATAAGTACCACCAGTTACTGTTTCACTTGTGTTAGAGAAGTTTTCAATAATTAAACCTTCATCATAAATTTGTTGTAAATATTCAAGAGCATCATAGTTAGCTTGAGTTGAACCACCATCTCTTAACTTACCATCAGCGTCGAAGTATAACATATCTTTTTCACCAGTTGTACCTTGAACACCCCAAACACCCATGAAATCTTGGATGTTATCACAACGGTTGTTTGTAGCACCACGTGGACAGAATACTTCAATTTCAGTCTTTTCATCACCTGTTAAAGTCTTAGGGTTAGCCTTAACAACACGCATTAATGCGATTAATTCATCAACATTATATGCAGCTTGTTCACTAACGAAGATATCAGATAAATTCTTATAAGTCTTATCTGTACCAATTTCATCAGCAAATGCAACCTTTAAATAATCTTGTAATTGTTTAGCTAATGCAGCACCAGTTGCACCAGAAGCTAAAGCTTCATTTTGTTGCTTAATAATGTTTGTAGTTTGCTTAATAGTAATTTCTTTTGTATTACCAGCAGCATCGCCCATTGTTGAAACTTTAACCTTAGTTTCAGCATCAGGATAGTTGTTAGTATCATCCATGAATGGTTGATACTTAGCTTCTTTTAATGTGTTAGCAGCTCCACCAGTACCAGAAAGAACTGTGTCGAATGCAGTTGTATCTTCTTGGTCTAATAATTTTTTAACCCAATCATGATTCATAGAAATCATCTTTTCGATATAGTTCATACCATCATAATAAGGAGTATAGTAGATACCACCATCGTAAGTGATTACTTGTTCAATACCCTTGTTATCAGTTAAGAATTTCTTAAAATTAGGCATTTCGTCTAAGTGATCTTTTAAGTTGACAGCTTGGCCTGCTGCACCAGCTGGATTGATCTTAGATGTGTTAGCATATAATAAATCCATTGGACGCTTCTTTGATGTTTGAGACATATAACCATCTGTTTGAATGTTATCAAAGTCAGTATTGATAGTACCTGTAGAATAACTACATGCATCCTTAATACCATAACCTAAGATTTCGCCTAGTCTACTCCATAAAGGTAAAATATCACCCTTAACATAGTTCTTACCATCAACTGGGTTAGCATAACTATCCTCACGCATACTAACACCTTGTTTACCATTATAGTTGATACTAATATCTAGTGTAGTTTCATCCTTTACAGTGCTACTACCACCACCTTTACATGAAGTAAGTGAAGCTACAGCAATTGCAGCTGTTGCGCTTAAAAAAGCAATTCTTTTTAATTTCATTTTTTTCTCCTTTTTTTCTTTTCTTCTTTAAATTTTTTTATTCCTTAACTCCACCAACATTTAATCCGGCTGCAAAGTATTTTTGAAGCTTAGGATAAATAACGATGATAGGAATTATTGAACACACTATGAATGCATAACGTAATGCATAAACTGAGAAATTGTAGTTGTTTGTACCAGCTTCATTAATTGCGCTGATAATTCTTTCTACTTCTTGTCTAATATAAACTGTTAGAGGCCAGTTGCTTTCGTCTAACAACATTTGAGCCCACATATAACCATTCCATCTTGATACAGCATAGAACATTGCTACTGTTACGATTGATGCTTTTGACATAGGAACATAAACCTTTAATAAGATTTGGAATTCTGTTGCACCATCGATTGTTGCAGCTTCTTCTATTTCTGTTGGAACTGATGAGAAATAGTTTCTCAACAAGATAATGTTGAACGCATTGAAACCTAAAGCGATGATAAACATATAAATGTTATTTACGTTGAAAGTTTTGAAGTTTTGATATGTTGGAATCATACCTGCGTTAAACCACATTGTGAATACTAACATGAAGTTAAATCCACGTCCAAATAATAATCTTGGTTTTGATAATGCATAAGCACCACAAATACCTACGATCATTGATACTAAAGTACCATACATTGTAACGAAGAATGAGTTACAATAAGATAACCAGAATCTCTTATCCTCGAATACGTATTTATAAGCATTCATATTAAATCCAACTGGATATAAATATACATCGTTAGCATCTACTGCAGTTCTTGATGAAACTGAGCATGATAAGATAAATATAAATGGATATAAACATGCAAGTGCGAAGATTGTTAACAATACGTAAGATAGTATCTTAAATATAATTTCGGTTCTATCCAATCTTTTCATCATATAGCGTTTACCTCCTACTAGAATAATGAAGTAGATGATACACGTCTACTGATTGCGTTAGCACCTAAGACTAGAGCCATTGCAATTAATGAGTTGAATAAGTCCATCGCAATACCAACTTGCGCAACTGGAGTGATAGTAGTTAATGAAGATCTACCTGACATACGATATACGTAAGTAGAAATAACATCCGCTGTCTCCCAAGAAGATTCCTTATCTTCAACTAATAGAATAATTTTTTCGTAACCGATATTTAAAATATGACCGATACGAGTTATTAACATGATTGTTAATGTAGGTGCCATACCAGGGAATGTTACATAACGAATTTGTTGTAACTTAGAAGCACCATCGATTCTTGCAGCTTCATAGCTAGTTGGTGATATTGCTAAAATCGCTGCGAAATAAACTATTGATCCATAACCTGAACCTTCCCAAATACCAGAAACTTGGTAAATAGGTCTGAAGAACTTTGGATGTAATAATAAGTCTGTTGTAAGCTTATCGCCACTATCAAGCTTATTCCATCCTAACGCTTTGAATAATTGATATAAGACACCACCGGCGTTTCCTGTACTAGCAACTTCACCATTACACCATAATCTAATGATAGTTGTAACAACTACTGTAGATACGAAGTGAGGTAGGTAACAAGATACTTGTAGGAAGCTTCGATAATATTGATTCTTAACTTCACTGAATAGTAAAGCTAGGAAAATAGGGATAGGGAAGCCAAATATCAAGCCATACATAGAGTTAACGAATGTATTTCTAAATGCTGACCAGAATTGTGGAGCTACTGCACCATCGAATACGTAGTCTAGCCAATAGAAACCACACCATTGATCTCCATATAGCGTATCTGAATAGTCACCCCATTTAAAACCTTGTAGAATACTCCCAATTGGCCAATATTTGAACAATATTAGGAATAATAACATTGGTACTAGAAGGACATACAGACGCCAATCTTTTAGAAATGTTTCAAACGTACGTTTCCATTTTGTTCGTTCGACTTCATCAACTACATTTTGATCAGTCTGAACTATCTTCTGCATAAATACACCATCCTTTAATACTAAATTGAATGAAGGTCTTCATCTTCATCCTTATCCGACTCAGTTTCACCATCACTTTCGTCGGTATTAACTGCATCCTCAATCGTAAAATTTTCCCTGTCTAATCGATCGAGTTCTGCATTTTTTCTATCTTCAACGGATTTTTGTTTAGCATTGCAAACAACTCCTTGAGACCTAAGTACTAATGTGCCAACAATACCTGCGATTAACGCAAATAGGTTGTACACAAAACCATTTTCGCCATAATTACATAAATTATAGCTTTTTGTTACATCATTTTTATTTGTATATTCATATATGATTTTTCCTGACTCAAGTAAACTATGAGAAGTCATCAATCTATATGATATAAATTGTATTATTGTAAATGTGACATAATCTAGTAATAATAAACCAACAATCTTTAGGAAAGATACAGTAATCTTATCAGTACCAAATTTAATAAAGAATATTGAGTTAATACCTATTGTTGATAACCCAAGTACTATAGATATATACGCTTTATAGTCATATACGTGAGCTAAGTAAGGTAATTCACTCCATCTTCCGCCTATAATAGTAGCAAGCGCTAACAATGGAACAATCATTAACCCCCACAAATTCCATCTAACAACTGCTATAAATGTTATTAAAAATGTTATACACATAAAAGGTGTACCAAAGAACACTGTTGTTCCAAATTTAACACAAATTATTTCTAAGATAAATCCGACAATTAACAATGTTGCTAAGTCGAAAATCATATATTTGTAAAAAACTCTATTATTAATACTACCACCTCATAACAATAGTTATGACGATACTCGCCATATATTCACACATTTTAAATATAATTTCACATAAAAAGCGCGCAAAAATATAGCGTTTTCACTTTTTCACACAATATTTTAGCATTATTATATATAATAGTCAATAGTATTTTGGCATTTTTATGTGCAAATTGCACAAAAAAACCACAATAACTCAACAATTTATTCCATACAGGTAAAATGATTTATATTATTGTTAAAATATTATAAATTATAATGATAAAAACATCTAAAATATGGT
Source organism: Acholeplasmatales bacterium (assembly GCA_024695025.1). GTDB lineage: Bacteria > Bacillota_I > Bacilli_A > Acholeplasmatales > Anaeroplasmataceae > Anaeroplasma. The sequence continues at coordinate 13,887 of JAILIY010000078.1, read as the reverse complement.
AATATTATATAGAAAGAGGATGATACTATGAAATATAAAATTAGTCCAAATGACTCAATAAATGAGACATTAAAGAAAATGAATGAATATGATGAATTATACTTAAATGAAGGGGTTTATAACGAAAAAGTCGAGTTTTTTAACAACAACATCAAGATTAAAGGTGCTGGAAAAGACAAGACTATTATCACAAACCATGACTTTTACCATAAGATAATGCCAGATTTTAATGAATGTAATACATTTAGAACATATACCGTATTCGTTGGTGGAGATAACGTTTCAGTTGAAGACGTAACAATAATGAATTCTTGCTCAGATTCACTTAAATATGGTCAAGCAGTAGCTTTACATGTTGAAGGTAATAATTTTGTTATTACTAATTCTATCATTAAAAGTGCACAAGATACATTATTTACCGGTCCACTACCTAAGGATTTAATACAAAGACATCAAGGCTTCTTACCTCAATCCCACCTAAAGGGCAATAAATCTATACAAATATATGATAAATGCGAGATTATAGGTAATGTAGATTTTATCTTTGGTGGTGCTTATGCTTTGTTTATTAACTGCGATATAGTATCAATTAATCTAGATGGTCATGACGGTGGTTACCTTACAGCTCCATCTCATGAAGAAAGTGATAAATTTGGATATTTATTCTATAAATGTAATCTAATCGCAAAAGGAGACGCAAAAAATATCTATTTAGGTAGACCTTGGAGAGATTACGGAACATGTGCATTTATCATGTGTAATTTAGGTAAACATATCAATCCACTCGGTTGGAACAAATGGAATAATACAAACAGAGACAAAACAGCTAGATTCTATGAATATAGTGAAAATGTAGATTTATCAAAAAGAGAAAAATGGGCTCATACATTAAATAAAGCCGAAGCTTTAGCTTATGTAGAGAAATTCTTTAAATTCATTAATTACAATAATTAAAAACAAAACGAGGATGCTTAGTCCTCGTTTTTTAATGTTAATTCATATAAAGTTTGTTTAACATCTAATTCTTTAAGAAGAGCATCTACCTCTTCTTTTATTTTTTTATTATATTTATTATTTGTCAATTGTGCTCTAATTAATAAATTCTTAGGAGTATGTGCAAAATCAATAAATTCCATTATTTGTGTCTTATAACCGTAATATTGTAATATATTTGCTCTAATAGAATCAGTAACTATCGCAGAAAACCTATCTTTTAAAATCCCAAACTTATTAAATAGATGGAATTTATCTGAACTTAATTGATTATTTATTTCATGTTGGCAACATGGAACAGAAAAAATATATTTGCATTTCATGTTAATAGCGTGATATAGTGCATAATCTGTTGCTGTATCACAGGCGTGTAAAGTAATGATCATATCTACACTACTATCTTTATATTTAGCTATATCACCTTTATAGAAGGTTAAATTATTATAATTATATTTTTTAGCTATTTCGTTACAATTATCAATTACATCTTCTTTTAAATCTAAACCTATGATATTACATTTAATCTTTCTAATATTAACTAGATAATAATAATAAAGAATGAATGTTAAATAGCTCTTTCCACAACCAAAATCAATTATTTTTAATTCCTCTTCACCTGATATTGAATCATTTATTATTTCTAGGAATCTATTAATTTGTTTGAATTTATCATAACTAGCCTTTACAACTTTACCACTATCAGTCATTACGCCTAAATCTACAAGTGGTGGTACAATCATACCTTCTTCAATTAAATAATTCTTTTTTCTGTTGTGCTCTATTTCAACATTTACAAATTCTTTATTTAGTTTTCTATTTGATAATAATTTACCTTTTGATGTAATTCTATAAGAATAATTATATTCACTTGTAGTAAGTTCTAAATTATTAAAGTTGTTTTCAAGCATATCAGCTATAAAAGCTTTAAATTCAGAATCATCTAAATTATGATGAAATGCTTGTTTTTCGGTATATAAAGTAACTTGAAGAACTTCTTTACCATTGATATCAATTCTTTTTATTACACCTTTAACATATTTAGATTCTTTTTTCTTCCCAGAAATAATACCTTTAATAATATTATTTGGAATATTAATATCCATCATAATTCACCCCAAAAATAGAGGGTTACCTAAGTAACCCATTTATTCTATATTTCTACAAATTCAACTTCAGCATTTTTATAGAATGATGCAACTGAATTAGCTGCAGATTCTGCGCTTGTCTTAGATGTATAAGATTCACCAATTGCACAAACTCTTCCTGCTGGTGTATATAATTTGAAGCAATAATTACCATTCTTATCCTTTACAGATTTAAATGTACCTTCTTCAATGTTCTTCTTAAATGAATCAATTGAATTCATACAGCCCTTCTTTGATGTAAATCCTTCAGCTTGACATAATATTTGACCATTAGATGCTTTTAAATCCCAGCTATATTCACCATCAAATACTTCAACTTCAAATTTACCGCCTTGTTTATCTTCGCTCTTATCTATTTTAATAACAGTTGCTGTTTTTAAATCTACATCTTCGTAATCAATAAATACATTGTCAGCCTTAGATGCGAATTTAACAAATGATTCACTAGCTCTTACAGCACCTTTTTCTTGAGAATAAGTTGAACTTATTGCTAAAACACGATAATTCTTTGATATAAGTTTAAATTTATAATTACCTTTTTTATCTTTAAATATTCTAAGTTCACCAGTTTCAAGATTTCTCTTTAAAGCTTCAATAGCTTTTAATACACCATCTCTTGATGTATATGTTTCTGAAACAAATAAGATTTCGCCATTTGATGCCTTTAAATGATATTGATAATCTCCACCAACTTGATAAATTTCATATTTACCATTATAAGATCTACCTTTAGGTTCAGTTGCCTTAGTTGTAGTCTTAGCATCTGCCTTTGGTTTAGCTTTAGTGCTTGCAGTCTTTTTAATAGGAGTATTAGGAACTGATTTATCTTTCTTAGCTTCTTTTTCGGGCTTTTGGTCAGCTTTAGTTTCTTCTAATTCTTGAGGTTCTTCTACTTGAGAATCATCATTAGTTAAATCTTCTTTAGCTTCACTATCTTCTTTATTAAAATATTTTTCGTATTTAGCCATTATAGAATCTATTTCTTCATCAGTCTTAGCATTCTTTACAGCTTCAATATCCTTATTCAATTCATCTAAATCAATATTTAAATTTGATTCTTCCATTCAAATTCACCTACTATTTTAAATTCTTTTTTAATTCTTCTAATTTATTGATTGCATCTTGCTTCTTATTTTCAAATGCAATCTTAGCTTCGTCATAAACTTCTTCTGAAGCTTCTTCTTGAGGTTCTTCTACAGGAGCTTCTTCTTGAACTTCCTCAGCAAGAGTTTCTTCTACAGTTTCTGGTTCTTCAGCTATTTCTTCTATAGTTTCCTCTACTGGAGTCTCTTCTACAGTTTCTGGATCTTCAGTTATTTCTTCTATAGTTTCCTCTACTGGAGTCTCTTCTTGAGGTTCTTCTGCAGGAGCTTCTTCAATGATTTCTTCCTCTACTGGAGTTTCTTCTTGAACTTCCTCAGCAAGAGTTTCTTCTTGAACTTCTTCTACAGGAGTTTCTTCTTGAACTTCTTCTTGAGAGTCTTCGCTATCATCTACAATTACTAGATTGTCATTTTGAGGTGTTTCAGCTGCTTCAGAAACTTCTTCTTGAGGTTCTTCTACATTATCCTCTACTGGAGCTTCTTCAGTGATTTCTTCCTCTACTGGAGTCTCTTTTACTTCAGCAAAAGTTTCTTCAACTATTTCAGATTCATCATTGTTTTCTTCTGTATCAGATTCTTCAGTTTCTTCAACTTCTACAACTTTAGACTCATCTTCAGCATTAACTTCTTCTTTTTCTTCTGATTCTTCTTGTTGTTTAATTTTTTCATCATAATCTGGAATTTCTTGATCAACGAATTCTGGTAATAATTCGTTTTCTTTTTCTTTACGTTTCTTTTCTCTATATAAATAAACAAATAGATTAATTAATAGCCAGATTAGTACAATTACAACAGCAAATGCAATTGCCATAAAAAAGACTACTTCATTCACATCGTAGCCAGTTTTTTCTGCTAATTTATCTACAAGGTTATTTATAGCGTTATTAAATATCATAACAATCACCCCGAATCGTAAGTTTCGATATATTTATTTTATAATAAATATTTAGATTATTCAATATTTTGGACAATATTTTAAATTACACCCATACAAAAAAGAAAGAGAGGGGATTTCTCCCCGCCCTGAATTAAATAGATTTAATTTGATCCTTTAGGATTTTTTCTTGAACATATTGTGGAGCTTCTTCATAATTTTCAAATGCTCTTACAAAATATCCTGAACCCTGTGTCATACTCTTTAAATCATTTACATATTCAATTATTTCAGCTTCTGGTACTAATGCAGAAATCTTTTGATCCTTAACTGAATTTACATCCATACCAATGATCTTAGCTCTACGAGAGTTTAAATCTGATAGAATAGTACCAACATCGTCGCTATGAACAGTAATTGTAACTCTGATAATTGGTTCAAGAATTACTGGTTTACAATTCATATATGCTTCTTTAAATGCTAAAATAGCTGCGTTTTTAAATGCTAATTCGTTTGAATCAACAGGGTGATATTTACCATCTTTTAATATAGCATGTACACCAATTACAGGGAAGCCAGCTAAAAGACCCTTTTCACATGCTTCAAAGAAGCCCTTTTCAACTGCAGGGAAGTAATTTTTAGGTACTGCACCACCAAATACTTCTTCAGTAAATTTATTTTCTGGTGCTGGTTTAAATTCCATTTCAACAACTCCATAGAATCCTGAACCACCTGATTGTTTTACGTATCTACCATTACCAACTGCGCTAGTTTTGATAGTTTCACGATATACAATCTTTGGATCTTCAGTTGAAACTTGAAGCTTATAAGCATTTTTCATCTTATCTAATACGAAATTTAAATGACCTAATCCTAATGTACCTAATAATAATTGATTAGTTTCAATATTTCTTTTTACTTCTAATGATTTATCTTCAATCATTAACTTTTGTAAAACTGTACCAAGCTTGTCATCATCATTTTTAGATTGAGTAACTAAGCCCTTGTAATAAACAGCTGTAGGGAATTCAATTTCTTTATATGTAATCTTATTCTTAGGATCACATAGAGTCATTGATGTTTCAAGACCTTCAACCTTATTTACACAACCGATGTTTCCGGCAACTAATTCATTAACTTGAGTTTGTTTAGCGCCACATAATGTAAATAATTGATTTAATACTACATTCTTCTTTAAATTAGGAATATAGACAGTATCTCCTGCCTTTAATACACCTGAATTTACTTTAAAGATAGATGTAGTTCCAGAGAATGAATCTACAGTTGTCTTAAATACGAATGCACTAAATGGTTCTTCGTTTAATGTCTTTCTTTCAATTTCATTTAAATCTTCATCTAAACCAACAATAGGATTTAAATCACTTGGATTTGGCATATAGTCAATTATCATATCAAGTAATGTATGTGTTGTGATATTCTTTGTCGCACAACCAACTAATACTGGTACTAATTCACCATCTAAAACGCCTGTTCTTAAACCATATTGAATTTCATCATTAGTTAATACTTCACCAGAGAAGAATTTATCTAATAATTCATCACTTGTTTGGGCAACAGCCTCAACCATAGTGTTATGAAGCTCAAATACTTTTTGTTTTTTATCTGGATAGATTTCACAATCTTCACATTCAACACCATTGTATTTTCTAGCAGTTAGCTTAACGATATTGATAAAACCATCAAATGAATCATTGTGGCCCATTGGGTAACAGAATGGAATAGCATTCTTACCTAATTTGTTTCTAATATCTGTAAGTACAGCTTCAAAATCAATAGATTCCTTATCCATCTTATTAACAAATATTAAAGTTGGAATATTTTTCTTTCTTAAGAAATTCCAATGCTTAATAGTTTCAACCTCAACCTTAGATTGAGCATCGATAACTAAAATAGCACCCTTTACTACTTTAATTGCGGAAATAGCTTCACCGACAAAATCATCGTTGCCAGGGATATCAATTAAATTAATTCTATAGTCACTATAATCAAATGGTACTATAGATAATCTTACTGATGATAGTCTTTCCTTTTCTTCTGGTAAATAATCACTAATTGTAGTTCCTTTTTCTACAGAACCTTTAGTGGCTTTAGTTGCAGTGGCAAATAAACTTTCTACTAATGTTGTCTTACCACTGCCTTGGTGTCCTAAAACGACAACATTACGAATATTGTTTCCAATCATATATTTACTTCCTTCCTAAAAAATCGAAAATCTATACTATTATTATAAACTAACTAGCCAAGAATTTAAAGTCAATTTTTAATTTAAGGAAAATAAAAAATAATGTCATGCTAAATCTATAAGATTCAACAGGACATTATTTATCGTTTAATTATTCAAATTCAATAGTTGCTGGTGGTTTAGATGTACAATCTAAAAGTACTCTATTTACACCGCGAACTTCATTTACGATTCTTCTTGAAATAATATCTAAAACATCGTAAGGAATTCTTGCCCAGTCAGCAGTCATGAAATCAGATGTTTGAACAGCGCGTAGTGCAATTGCGTAATCATATGTTCTTTCATCACCCATAACACCAACTGATTGCATATTAGTTAAAGCTGCAAAATATTGACCTAAGTTGCATGATTTATCAACGCCAGCCTTAGCTATTTCTTCTCTATAAATATAGTCAGCTTCTTGAACGATTCTAACCTTTTCTGCAGTTACTTCACCGATGATTCTGATACCTAAACCAGGACCTGGGAATGGTTGACGATAAACTAGATATTCAGGAATACCTAATTCTAAACCAACCTTACGAACTTCATCTTTAAATAATAGACGAAGTGGTTCAATTATTTCTTTGAAATTTACAACTGAAGGTAAACCTCCAACATTGTGGTGAGATTTAATAGTTGCACTCTTACCTAAGCCAGATTCGATAACATCTGGATAAATAGTACCTTGAACTAAATAATCTACAGCACCGATTTTCTTAGCTTCTTCTTCAAATACTCTAATGAATTCTTCACCAATTATCTTACGCTTACGTTCAGGTTCTGTAACACCTTTAAGCTTACCATAAAATCTTTCTTGAGCATTTACTCTAATGAAGTTTAGATTATATGGACCATTTGGACCAAATACAGCTTCTACTTCATCGCCTTCATTTTTTCTTAATAAACCTTGGTCAACGAATACACAAGTTAATTGTTTACCTACTGCCTTAGATAATAATACAGCAGCAACACTTGAGTCTACACCACCAGAAAGTGCACATAATACTTTGCCATTTCCAATCTTTTCTCTAAGTTGAGCGATTGTTGTTTTTGCAAAGTCATCCATCTTCCAATCACCTTTACATTCGCATACATCATATACGAAATTCTTAAGCATTTGCATACCTTCTAAAGAGTGATTAACTTCTGGGTGGAATTGTACTGCATAAATCTTCTTTTCTGCATTTTCCATTGCAGAAACTGGGCATGAAGGAGTTTTTGCAACTACCTTATAGCCTTCTGGTAATTTAGATACGAAATCAGTATGACTCATCCAAACTTGAGTTTCTTTTGAAACATTTTTGAATAATTTAGATTTTGTATCAACATCGACCATAGTCTTACCATATTCGCGCTTGTCTGCGTGAGATACAGTACCATCATTTAAATGGGCAATTGTTTGACATCCGTAACAAATACCTAAAATAGGATAACCTAATTTAAATAATTCTTTATCTACAAGTGGAGCATCTTCACCAAATACTGAGTTTGGACCACCAGTAAAGATAATACCTTTAGGATTATATGCTTTAATCTTTTCAAGGCTCATATTGTATGGATGTACTTCACAATATACATTACATTCTCTGACTCTTCTGGCAATTAATTGGTTATATTGACCACCAAAGTCAAGAACTAAAATCTTTTCGTTTTGCATAAATACCTCCTACTTAATATTTAATCTATTGAAAATATAATCAACATTTACTAAGTAATAATCTAAAGTGAAACAAGAATCAATTTCTTCATTTGTTAAAGTTGATGAAACAACTGGATCAGCTTTTAATAAATCTTTATAATGAGTCTTTGTCTCTAATGCCTTCATAGCGATTGGTTGAACTGTATCATAAGCCTTTTCACGAACAAAACCTTTTTCAATTAATTTATATAATACTCTTTGGGCAAAAATTACACCGTGAGTTAAATTAATATCTTCAATCATCTTTTCAGGGAATACAGTTAAGTCTTCTAAGATACCTTTAAATCTATTTAACATATAGTCTAATAATTCAGTAGCATCTGGTAAAATAATTCTTTCAGTTGCTGAATGAGAAATATCTCTTTCATGCCACAAAGCTATATTTTGATAGAAAGTATCCATATAACCACGCATAACTCTAGCACAACCACAAATATTTTCAGATGAAATAGGGTTACGCTTATGAGGCATAGCACTTGATCCTTTTTGTCCCTTATTAAAGAATTCTTCTGTTTCTTTAACTTCTTGACGAGATAGATTTCTTACCTCAAGAGCCATCTTTTCAAGTTCACTAGCAACTAGTGATAAACAAGCCATATAGTGAGCGTGACGGTCACGTTGAAGTACTTGTGTTGAAATCTTTGCATAATCAATTCCTAATTCTTTACATACAAATTCTTCAATTTGTGGTGGAATATTTGCAAAATTACCAACTGCACCAGATAATTTACCTACTTCAACTTCTTTACAAGCATATTCAAATCTTTCAAGACATCTTGTCATATCTGAATACCATAAAGCCCATTTTAAACCGAATGATGTAATATCTGCGTGCATACCATGTGTTCTACCAATACATGGAGTCATCTTAAATTCGATTGCTCTTTTTTTAATTACATTCATAATGTCATGAATGTCTTTTCTTAATATTTCATTAGCTTTCTTAAGCATATATCCATTTGCAGTATCTACTACATCTGTTGATGTTAAACCATAGTGAATCCATTTCTTTTCATCACCTAATGATTCGCCAACACATCTTGTAAAAGCTACTACATCGTGCTTAGTTACAGCTTCAATTTCTTTAATTCTATCTACATTAAAAGTTGCTTTATCAAGCTTAGGTAAATCTTCTTTTGGTACAACACCAAGTTCACTCCAAGCCTTAGCATTTGCAATTTCAACTTTTAAATATGCATCAAATTTGGCTTCTTCAGTCCAGATAGCGCGCATTTGAGCTCTACTATATCTTTCAATCATTACTTGTTTCCTCCGACATGTGCTAAGAAGCATTCAATAGTATTTTCCATAAGACATGAAATAGTCATAGGACCAATACCACCAGGTACTTTTGTGATATAAGATGCTTTTTCTTTAACATTATCAAAATCAACATCTCCACATAATTTACCTGTATTTTCGTCTCTATTGACACCAACATCAATAACGACAGCACCATCTTTTACCATATCGGCAGTAATAAATCTTGCCTTACCTACAGCAGCAATTAAGATATCAGCTTCTTTACATACTTCAGTTAAATTTGAAGTTTTACTGTGAGCAACTGTAACAGTTGCGTTTCTATCTAGTAATAATTTAGCAACCGGAAGACCAACTATATTACTTCTTCCTACTACTACAGCTCTTTTGCCTTCAATAGTAATATTTTTGCTATCTAACACTTGAATGATACCTTTTGGAGTACAAGGTAATGTACCCTTTTGCTTTAAATATAATGATGCAACATTTTGTGGGTGGAAGCCATCTACATCCTTTTCAGGTACAATGGCATTAATTACACAATTTGAATCAATGTGCTTAGGTAAAGGTAATTGAACTAAAATACCATCAACTGAATCATCCTTATTTAATTCATCAATCTTTTTTAATAATTCATCTTGAGTGATGTTTTCATCTAATCTTATTGTTTCATTTATCATACCAATTTCAACACAAGATTTTCCTTTACCAGTTACGTATGACACGCTTGCTGGATTATTACCAACTAAAATAACAGACAACTTAGGAAGTCTACCATATTTAGCTAGAAAAGTTGCTACTAAAGCCTTCATTTGTTCTTTCTTTTGTAAAGATAATTCTTTACCACTTATAATTATTGCCATTTAGTTCACCTTACTTTCTGTATGCCTTCGCACCAATATCAGTTCTGTGGAATAAATTCTCACATTTAATTTCATTAACAAGTTTTAAAGCATTCTTATTTGCTTCATCTAAAGAATCACCTTTACCTAAAGCAATTAATACTCTACCGCCATTAGTTAATAAATTGCCATTATCATCAAACTTAGTACCCATATGATAAATATCATCACTTTCGGCACCTTCAATTAAAAAGCCCTTCTTGTAATCTCCAGGATAACCTTTTGATGCTAAAACGATACCTATACAATATTTATCGTCCCAAGTTAAAACTGGCTTTTTACCGTCGATAATAGCCATAAATGCATCATAGATATCAGATGTTAATCTAGGTAATACAACTTCAGTTTCAGGGTCACCGAAACGACCGTTGAATTCAATTACCTTAATTCCATCTTTAGTCTTCATTAAACCGCCATATAATACACCTTTAAATGGTTTACCTTCATTTACAAGTGCCTTAGCAGTTGGAATCATTATTTCATTTAATGCATATTCATAATCTTCCTTAGTAATAAAAGGAAGTGGAGTATAAGCGCCCATACCACCAGTGTTTGGACCCTTATCGTTGTCATAAGCACGCTTGTGGTCTTGTGACATTTCTAGAGGATAAACATTTTTTCCATCTACAAAACACATAAATGAAAATTCAGGACCTTCTAGATATTCTTCAATAACTACTTTTCCTTTACCATATTTATCATCTAATAACATATCTTTTAAAGCTTCTTCAGCTTCTTTGAAATTTTCAGCAACAACTACACCCTTACCTGCAGCTAAACCATCATATTTTAATACTGTAGGGAATGGTGAAATCTTTACAGTGTCGATTGCCTTATCATAATCTTCATAAGTTTCATATCTCGCAGTTGGAATATTGTATTTAAACATTAATTCCTTAGCGAAATTCTTACTAGATTCGATTAGATGGGCATCCTTCTTAGGACCGAAGGCTTTAACGCCCATTTCTTCTAATTTATCTATAATACCTAAAGCTAAACTTGCTTCTGGACCTACGACTACTAAATCGAAGCCTTCATCCTTAACAAATTCTAGCATTTTGTCTATTTCAGTATCTTTAATATTTACGCAAACTGCATATTTTGCAATACCAGGATTACCTGGAGCTGCATAAATTTCATCAACCTTGCTACTTTTTGATAAAGCACAAACGATAGCATGTTCTCTACCACCGCCACCTATTACTAAAACCTTAGCCATAATTTAACTCCTTTATAATTAGTGCTTGAAATGACGCATTCCTGTAAATAACATAGGAACATTCTTTTCATTTGCAAGGTCAATAGAATCTTGATCCTTCTTTGAACCACCAGGTTGTACAACTGCAACAACACCATTGTCGATACCATATTGTAATGTATCAGCAAATGGGAAGAATGCATCAGATGCAAGTACTAAACCGTCCTTAACACCACGAGAATGTGCTTCTTCGATTGCAATCTTAGCAGCACCAACTCTGTTCATTTGGCCAGCACCAACACCACAAGTTGTACCATTTTTAACTACGACAATCGCATTTGATTTAACATGCTTAACAATCTTCCAACCAAAATCTAAATCGATTAATTGTTGGCTAGTTGGCTTACATGATGTAACTGTCATATCATCTTTAATTTCTTTAATTTCTGTATCTTGATCTTGAACAAGTAGACCACCATTTACAGTAACATATTGTTTTTGCTTTGGATATTGTCCAAGCTTAAATTCAATTAATCTTAAGTCAGGACGCTTGCTGAATGCAGCTAATGCTTCATCAGTAAAGCCTGGAGCTAAAATAACTTCAAGGAAAATTGGGCTTTTCTTATCGCCGTGAGCAAATTTAATTAAATTAGCTGCTTCTAAGTCGATGATTTGGTTAGTTGCAACAATACCACCAAAAATAGATACTGGGTCACTTTCATAAGCTTTTAACCAAGCTTCTTTTAAGTCTTTACCAATTGCAGCTCCACATGGATTCATATGCTTTAAGCCCATAGCAAATGGAGTATCTTTGAATTCTCTTACAATATTTAATGCAGCATTTGCATCTTGAATGTTATTGTATGATAATTCCTTACCTTGAATTTGTTTTGCATTGGCAAGTGAATAGCTTAAATTTTTATCAGTTGCATAGAATTTAGCTTCTTGGTGTGGATTTTCGCCATAACGAAGACCTTGAACTAAATCAGCTTCAATGAATAATTTTTCATTTAAGCCAGCCTTTTCTCTCATATACGTTGCAATCATAGTATCATATTCAGCAGTCAATGTATAAACCTTAGCTGCAAGTTCTAATCTTGTTTCATACTTAGTATCACCAAATTCCTTGATTTCCTTAAGTACTCTATCGTAATCATTGATGTCTGATACAACTGTAACATATTTATGATTCTTAGCTGCACTTCTTAACATTGAAGGTCCGCCGATATCAATATTTTCAATTGCTTCAGCGAATTGTGCGCCTCTTTCAATTGTCTTTTTGAATGCGTATAAATTAACACATACTAAATCAATATATTCAATATTGTGTTCCTTTACTTGTTTAACGTGAGATTCTAAATCTCTAACTGCAAGTAAACCACCATGAACATTTGGATGTAAAGTCTTAACTCTACCATCTAAAATCTCAGGAAAGCCTGTAATATCAGAAATATCAATAGCCTTAACACCACCAGCAATTAATACTTTTTTAGTACCGCCTGTAGATACTATTTCATATCCACATTCTTCTAATCCTTTGCAAAAATCAACTACACCAGTTTTATCTGTAACACTTACTAATGCTCTTTTCATTTTTTTAGTCTCCTCTAACTATTTTTCTAACTACATTAGGGTATAAGACATGTTCAATTTCATGAATTCTTGTCTCTACCTCATCAACACTCATACCATCTTCGATATGGAATGCTTCTTGATCAATTATCTTACCACTATCCATGCCACTATCTACATAATGAACTGTAACACCAAATACCTTAACACCATATTCGTATGCATCATGAATACCATGAGCACCCTTAAATGAAGGTAATAATGCTGGATGAATGTTTATTATTTTTCCTTCATAAGAATTTAATAATACCTTGCCACATATTCTCATATATCCTGCAAGACATACTAAATCAACCTTATTATCATTTAAATATTTAACAATTTCTGTTTCATATTCACTTTTTTTATCATAATCCTTTGGATTAAATACAAACATAGGTGTATTGTGTTTTTTAGCACGCTCAATTACATAAGCATCCTTATTATCACAAACCATCAATACAACCTTAGCATCAATAAATCCACTTTCACATTTTTCTATTAATGCTTCAAAGTTTGTACCACTACCACTGGCAAAAATAGCTATATTCTTCATATTACTTATGAATTACAACCTTACCAGCATTGTCAGTAATCTTGCCGATAACATATGCCTTATCGCCATATTTAGCTAATATTTCAATAGCCTTTTTAGCTTCTTGTTCATTTTCTAAAGCTAAAACCATACCGATACCCATATTATAGATATTAAACATTTCTCTATGATCAACCTTACCATATTTTTCTAAGAATTTGAAAACAGGTAAAATTGGCCAAGAGCCTTCAACTATATCTAAGCCCATGTTATCTTTTAAGATTCTTGGAATGTTTTCGTCAAAACCACCACCAGTGATGTG
>JAILIY010000019.1 GCA_024695025.1 Acholeplasmatales bacterium | reverse complement strand
AACAATTAAATAATTTATTAATAAATAAAAATAATGATATATCATATTTAATTGATACATCTATAAGGGGAAAAATTGCCATAATTAATGAAGATTATGAACTAATTGCCTATGCAAGTTTAGATAAAACAATTAAAGTTACATATGAAGATTATATTTTAAATAAAACTAGCAATTCATATGAAAAAGCAGAAGCATTAAAAATAATTAATGAAATAGATTTTACTAAATTAAAGGCAGATGCTTATTTATATCATTTAATAGATTTAGATGTATTAAAATGTCCTAAATTAATAGATACAATAAATGAAACTCAAATATGGGTTGAATTTGATGAAGAAAATAGTCAAAATGGCTATAAACAAATATCATTATTTGACATATAATTTTAAAAATTCTAGTATTTTCGTACTAGTTTTTTTATTTTTTTAATTTAATTTATAAATAAATTAATGTAAATAAAAAAGAAAACGATTTATGTTTTAAAATATTCTTTGATGTGATATAATCAATGTGGATTTTTAATAATTAATAGGAGGAATTTTTCTATGTCCATTTTATTGGGTAAGAAAGTTAAAATTTTTAGTTTAACAGCTAATGTTGAACTTGCAGAAGAAATTGCAGACGCAGTTGGGGTACCACTATCAAGCTGTGATGTATTACATTTCGCAGATGGTGAAGTAAATGTCCAAATAAATGAAACTGTTAGAGGTCACAATGTATTTATTGTACAACCTACATCAGCTCCAGTTAATGAACATTTAATGGAATTATTAATTATGTGTGATGCACTTAAAAGAGCATCAGCTAAGACAATTAACCTAGTAATTCCATATTATGGTTATAGTAGACAAGATAGAAAGGCAAGAAGCCGTCAACCTATTTCTGCTAAGCTTGTAGCAGACTTATTACAAGTTGCAGGTGCAGATAGAGTTATCACAATGGATATCCACGCAGCACAAGAACAAGGTTTCTTTGATATTCCAGTAGATAACTTCATGGGTTTACCTATTTTAGCTAACTACATTATGGATAAGCATCTTGAAAATTTAGTTGTTGTATCACCAGACCATGGTGGAACTACTCGTGCAAGAGAATTTGCTAAAGTTTTAGATACAACAATCGCAATTATCGATAAGAGAAGACCTGAACCTAACAAGGCTGAAGTTATGAACATCATCGGTGATGTAAAGGGTAAGACTTGCGTGCTTGTAGACGATATGTGTGATACAGCTGGTACATTAACTATCGGTGCAAAGGCATTAATGGATGCAGGTGCTACTAAGGTTTATGCAGCATGTACTCATGGTGTATTATCTGGTCCAGCAATCCAAAGAATCCAAGATTCTTGTATTGAAGAAATGATTATCACTAATACAATTAAGCTTGATGATTCTAAGAAGATTGATAAGATTAAGGTATTATCAGTTGGTCATTTACTTGGTCATGGTATTTTAAGAATCTTATCTGATGAACCACTTTCTGGCTTATTCACTTATTCTTACGACAAGAGTAAGAGAGAATTATTATAATAATGAAGCTTATTGTTGGTCTTGGTAATCCAGGATTAGAATATGAAAACACTAGACACAATTGTGGATTTATAGTAATTGATAATTTCGCTAAAAAGAATGGCTTTGATTTTAAATTAGAACCTAAATTTAAAGCGATGATATCTCAAATTAATATAAATGGTAATAAAGCAATATTACTTAAGCCTATGACTTATATGAATTTAAGTGGAGAGGCAGTAAGTCTAGTAATGAAGTTTTATAAAATAGAAGTAGATGATTTACTTGTTATAAGTGATGATTTAGATTCATCACTTGGTAGAATAAGACTTAGAGCTAAAGGCTCAGCTGGTGGCCATAACGGACATAAGAATATAATTTCTCATATTGGAACAGATTGTTATAAAAGAATAAAAATTGGTATCGATAGAGATCCTAATTATTCTGTTGTCGATTGGGTTTTAAAGAAATTTAATAAAGATGAAATGGAAATCATCAATAATGTAAGTGATACACTTACTGACGCGATTGATGAATTCATAAATGGCGTAGATTTTGTAAAGATTTCATCTAAGTATTCTGAAAAGAATTAATATTAAAGCTATAATGTTTGTCATTATAGCTTTTTTTAGTAAATTGTAATTTCATTTGACAATTATAATTAATTATTATAAAATTAATTCGTCTTGAGGGAGTAAAATGCCAATAGGTTATAGCATCGTCAGGTCGAACAATAGTTCCGGTGCTATATTAAAATTTGAGACTTAAGCATTATATGGGGTAATGCTGGTCTTATTATATAAAAAATCTAAGGCTTGCATAAAGCCTTTTAAATTTTATATAGGGGGATAATATGGAACCAGAATTAATTGAAAGTTGGCCAGATTGGCTTCAACCAATTGCTTTTATAGTTGCACTTGTAATTGGTGTATTTTGTTTAGTGAAGTTTTGTGATATTTTTGTTGATGGTGCTTCATCACTTGCAAAAAAAGCGCATATTCCACCACTTATCATTGGTTTAACAATTGTATCTATCGGTACGAGCTGCCCAGAACTTGCAGTAAGTGTTTCAGATTCAATATCATGTCTTAGAAATGGTGGTAATGCTGAAATAGCTATTGGTAATGTATTAGGATCTAATATATGTAATTTATTAATAGTACTTGGTTTTTCTTGTGTATTTGTCCCAATGATAGTAAGAAAGACAGTTATTAAAAGAGATTTTCCAATTTTATTATTCGTAACTGGCTTATTAATATTATTTGGTTTATTATTCGGTTTAAAGAATATAACAGGTGATTATGCAATATTGCGATGGGAAGGTATCATCTTAGTATTATGTGCAATATTCTATGTTGTACTTTTAATAGTAGATGCTAAACGTAATCCAGAACAAGAAGTTGAAGAATCTGATATTAAAGATATGCCTGTTTGGGAAATTATTTTGTTTATTGTAATAGGTGCTGCAGGTGTAGTATTAGGTGGTGTTTTAGTAGTATTTGGTGCTAAAGGCTTAGCTTATAAGGGAGCTTCTGCACTTGATTTAGATGAAGAATTAGTTAAATCACTTGTAGGTTTAACAATAGTTGCTGTAGGTACATCACTTCCAGAACTTGTAACAAGTGTAGTTGCTGCTAAAAAGGGTCAAAACGAAATGGCGCTTGGTAATGTAATTGGTTCTAATATATTTAATATTGTATTAATATTAGGTATATCAGGTACAGTTAATCCATTAGTTACAGGAAGTACTATAGT
>JAILIY010000016.1 GCA_024695025.1 Acholeplasmatales bacterium | reverse complement strand
TTACCAACCTGTCTCGCACCGGTTATTGCAACAGACTTAGCTGTTTCAAATCTATTTTTCAATACTTCCTCAATCGCTCTATTGATATATGTCATATTATCACCTCTGACTATTCTCAATTACAATTTGATTATAGTCGATAATCGTAATTATGTCAACACTTTAAGGATAATCGTAATTACTAGAATCGGGTTGTAACGGTACCCCTTTACTGTCACAAAACCAACCCCAATATAATTAAGATATTAAGAAATAAACAAAAAAGGATTTTTCTTTTCAACATATGTGCAAAATATGCACATATACTGTTTGAAAAATCCTTATTTTTTTAACGAACCAATACTTTTGTGGGTTCGGTTTTTGACTATTTGGAACGGCACGCAAATTTTAATACAATTTAACGATTACAAGTAAAAATTTATGCGAATTATCTAGAAACCTAACTTTTTATTTTAACCTTGATTGAATAATTCTAGTTTTGCATAAAAATCTTCTAGAATGAATCTAGAATTAATATTTTTATATACCTTTATTAATCTATTATCATTACTAAAATCATACTCCATATTATCCTTAATTTTAGGAGCTTTAATCATTTCCCATTCACCACAGTCCTCATAAAGCATAATTCCTACAGCTGGTGAATCTCCTAAAATACGATATTCAGTAGGTCTTTTCTTATCTATATTATTAAATAAAATAACATTAGTTGCTAAATATTTGCCTATGTCACCATAAGGATATACTCTAGTTAATAATTCAGCATGGCTTACAGGCATCATTCTATAAACATTTCTTGGTATCTGTAATAATTCAACATTCGAATTAAAAACAACATTAGCTGCGACAATATCATTTTTTAAATTATATTCCCATCCACCATTTGGATAATCTCTTCCACCTATCCAAATAACCTTAATATTTCTTAAAGCAATTTCAGGCTTATATATTAGCGCAATTGCCATATCAGTTATTGCCCCTAAATTAGCAATATAAAGAGGCCTTTCATCTTCCTTCATTGCTTCATCAATTATTAATTTAGCACCTTCAGATAATTCAATATTATTAATATCTTCTATTTTATCTAAAGCGCCCTTATAAACATTAATTATATCTTTATTAATTAAATTCAAAACCTTCTTAATTTCATCATAACTATCTTGCATACTAGTTTTGGATTTTTCTTTGCCAAAATGGCAAGCAATAAAGCCTTTAATATCGAAAGAATCACTTAATGCAGCTTGAACAATCGCAAATTGATCATCTACCTCATTTTTAGCATCAGTTGAAATAATTACTCTACTTTTCTTATCAGTTGGAATTAAAAACATATTTTGCATTATCTTTTTCACCTTTTTCTTAATAACCTTATAATTTAATAACAATCCTGCTATATCATATTAAGATAGATTCAAATGTTTTTATGAATCATAACCATCTTTAAATTTCTATATGTCATCATCTAATAATTTGTAATATCTTTTATCGATAAAATTATCCATATTACCTATCATTTGAACTTAGTATATCATTTAGTTTTAAAGAAATCTATACTATCATTATTTTATTTTGTATAGAAAAAAAATATACCGCGCCATAAATATGACGCGGGTAGTTACTATATGGTGGACCTGGGGAGACTCGAACTCCCGTATGCAACCCTATTTCAAGTGCTTTCTACATGTTTATTTCATCCTAAATCTTCATTAGCCCTAAGCGAATGAACAAACCAAAGACTAACTACGCTCTATTTTATTCGATAAGTTATCTTAGAGTAGCAGATAGTTATTATATCCTACTGAATTAATCAGAAAAGCCTACTGACATAGGAAATCGGTAGGGTTCTGTCGCTTATATTATAATTAGCAAGCGAAAGCCATTCTAGCGCAAGAATTGTTTCTTGCAGCTAAGAATGAATAATCATTATTTTCTTCTGCGGTTATTTAAACCTCGACGTTTTTAAGGGAGCCTACTCCCACATGCTTACAAATGTCCTAAAATCACAGCGAATCCTAAACAAGCCCATATTTAATTCGTATAAGTATTATGGGACATAAATTTATTTATGTCAATACTTGTACGAATTTTTTATTTGTTTTTCAATGTTTCTTTTAGCGTCACGCTCTTTAATAGCTTCTCTTTTGTCAGATAATTTTTTACCTTTTGCCAAACAAATTTCTATTTTAACTAGCGCGTCTTTAAAATATGCTTTAGTTGCCACTATAGTTAAACCCTCAAGTTTAATTTTAGATTGAAGCTTTTCACATTCCTTTTTATGTAATAATAATTCTCTTGTTCTTGTTTCATCATGGTTAAAAATATTGCCGTGATCATATTTAGCAATATACATATTTAATAAATATGGTCTACCATTTCTCATTATTACATAGGCATCATTAATATTACATTTACCAGCTCTTATTGATTTAATTTCTGTGCCCTTAAGTTTTATTCCTGCTTCGAATTTTTCAATTATGAAATATTCGAAATTAGCTTTTTTATTAGTAGCTATTATTTTCATTAATTGGCACATCTCCTTCCGGTAAAACTAATATTTCTCTTCTTTCTTTAGATGATTCAATAATTGTAACTTTAATCTTATCACCAAGCTTATATCTTCTTCTGCCACAAAAACATAATTTTTGTGACTCATCATAATCGTAATGAGATTCACTCATCTTATACAAGAATAAGCCTTCAATACCACTACCTAAATCAATAAATATACCGAAATTAGTCATAGATGTAATAACACCTGTATATAATTTACCTATATTAGATTCCATATACCATGCATATAACATATCATTAACTTCACGTTCACAGTCTACACTTTTACGTTCACACATTGAATTTCTCATCGCGATTTCATTCATTATAGCGCTATAATATTTTAATTTTTTATTAAAATTATCACCAGGGTGTAACAACAATTCTTTAATCATTCTATGAGTCATTAAATCTGGATAACGTCTAATAGGGGATGTGAAATGGCAATAATATTTCATCGCAAGGCCATAATGGCCCATACAAGTATCTGAATATTTAGCCTTCATCATACTTCTAAGTAACATATTAGTTATTATATCTTTATTAGGATTATCATCTAATGATTTTAAAATTGTTTGAATTTCTTTTGGATGAATTTCATTTTTAATATTTTTAAATTTGACACCTAAAGATCTAATCTCATCAAAAGTTTGTGATAATCTATCTTGATCTGGATTTTCATGAATTCTATAAATTATAGGTAGATTTAATAAATTCATATGATAAGCGATTGTCTGATTTGCCTCAAGCATAAAATCTTCAATCAACATCTCAGAATCAAATCTTTCCCTTTTAATTATTTCTTTTGGACTACCATCTTCATTTAATCTAAATGAATATTCGACTGTATCGAATTCCAAAGCGCCCTTCTTTTCTCTTATCTTTCTTAATTTTTTTGAAAAATCCCTCATTAAATTAAGCATAGGATAAATATCTTGATATTTATCAATTAATTCTTTATCACCTGAAAATATTTTATTGACATCTTCATAAGTCATGCGGTGATGAGAATTAATAATGCCTTCTACTATTTCATAATTAACTAATTTACCATTTTCTTGATATTCCATTATACAGGCAAGGACAAATCTATCCTCATGAGGATTTAAAGAACAAATACCATTAGATAATTTGTGTGGAAGCATAGGTATAACTCTATCAGCTAAATATACAGATGTACCTCTTTTTAAAGCTTCTTTATCTAAAGGTGAATTATATTTTACATAATGACTAACATCTGCGATATAAACACCTAATTTATAATTTCCATCAGGAAGTACCTCTAAATATATCGCATCATCAAAATCTTTTGAATCAGCACCATCTATAGTGATTATATTTAAATCTCTAAAGTCACAACGACCATCTAAATTCTCGTTAGAAATGTTTTCTGGTATTTCTTTTAGTTCTTCTTTTACTTCTTCATTAAAATCCAAAATAAAGCCAAATTCTAAGGCTATTTTAGATATTTCCATACCTGGGTCATCCTTATGTCCTATGACATTAGTAACCTTAGCCCATATATCATCATTTTTATATATTAAATCAGCTGTGACTATTTCACCTAAAACAGCACCATTTAAATTTGATTCTTCAATTTTAATAAGTGGCTTGAATCTTTTGACACTAGATTTAATATAATATTTATCGATATCTTTTTTAGTCTTTTTAATTAATTCACCAACGACATAATCATGTCCTCTTTTTATTAATTTATAAAATAAGGCATGAAATTCATCGATGACAAGACACTGGCAAATATCACCATCATATATATTTTTATAGCCCTCAAGTCTATAGCTTTTATCAGAACGACCAACAACTATACCACTTTCAGATATAGATATAGTAACTGTGTCAATTTTACAATAATAAACATGAAATTTACCTAAAGTACCTTCATTTATCATTTCTTCTAGGACTGGTTCTAATTCATTTTTAGATGCGTGACATGCCTTACATATATCACCGATTGGTTTGGCTGTAGATAATATGTCTAATATGTAATCTTTATCTAAAATAGGTTCAAATTTATTTTTCTTCTTTTTCTTTGCCAAAGATAATTTTTCACCATCAAAAATTATTTTTTCTTCATCGAGAAGCTTCTTTATATATGTATTTAAATTCTCATCATCAATTCCTAATTCTTTTTTTAATTCTTCAAAAGTTAAGCTTTTACCTTTTAGGGTAGCTAATATTAAATTTTCCATATATAAATCACCTCCTTATATAAATAAAAAATGAGATTTTGCAATCTCATTAATTAATCTTAATAATATTTAGTATGTAATAAAACACTTGAAATAACTAAAGCGATAAAAATAACAGCTAATGCAAAAGTTGTTCTTTGCATAAACAATTCAACGCCACGAGTTTTTTGATTTTTAAACAAATCACTCTTTGAACCATTGAACGCATCATTGATATCATCCTTAGAATCTTGTAACATAACAATGATAATTAATAAAATTGCGAAAATTAAAACAAATATATCTATAACGAATTCCATAAATTTTCACCTACTTCTAAATACACTTACTGATTATATAAAATTTTGACTAAAGTTTCAAGAAAAAAAACATATTTATAAATCTTTTAATTAGTAAATGGTATCTAGAATAAGTTTTTTATTTACTTTTTCATCACCAATTTCATATATTTCATCTAATTCCTTTAAAATATTATTTAATTTATCGATATCATTATAATGAATTGTAAATAATAAATCTTTATTTTCCACATAGTCGCTGACCTTTTTATTAAGGACAATTCCTACACTGTAATCAATGACATCATCTATTTTAATTCTTCCACCGCCAAGCTTTGATGACATTAAGCCTAATTTATATGAATCAATATGTTTAATATAGCCTTTGTTTTTAGATCTATATTCATACACATATAATGATTTTTTAAATTTGTTTGGATTTTTAATACATTCTGTGTCTCCACCTTGGTATTTAACCATCTCAATTAATTTATTTAAGGCAGAACCATCTTTTATTACTTTTAATACCATATCTTTGGCATCATCTTCATATACGCCACTTGACATAAGTACTTCTTTTGACATATCTAAACACAGTTCAAATAAATCAGAAGGCCCATTACCATTTAATGTATTAATTGCCTCTATTACCTCAAGGCTATTACCTATGGCAAGACCTAGTGGTTCATCCATATTAGTTAAGGTTGCGAAAACCTTCTTATTAAAGGCATTACCAATTTTAACCATCAAATTAGCTAAAGCTTTAGCACTATCTAAATCTTTCATAAAGGCTCCATTTCCAACCTTTACATCTAAATAAATTAAATCAGTGCCCAAAGCTAATTTTTTTGACATAATTGATGAGGCAATTAAAGGAATAGATTCAACTGTACCAGTGACATCACGTAGTTCATATAATAATTTATCAGCTGGCACTAAATCTTTAGATTGACCAATAATTGATAAACCTATTTCATTTACTTCATTTATAAATTTATCAAAAGATATATTTGTATCAAAGCCATCTATTGAATGTAATTTATCGATAGTACCACCAGTATGACCTAAACCACGGCCACTCATTTTACAAACCTTATAACCAAGGGCGGCAAGGATTGGTCCTAAAACTAAAGATGTCTTATCACCTACACCTCCAGTTGAATGCTTATCAATTTTAATTCCATCAATTTTTGATAAATCATAAACATATCCACTTTCTTCCATCGAACGTGTCAAATCGATAGTTTCATTTTCTGTCATACCCTTAAAATAAATTGCCATCAAAAAGCTTGATGCTTGATAATCAGGTATAGATTTATCAACTATTCCATCAATCATATATTTAATTTCTTCACTAGATAAAATATTTCCATCTCTTTTTTTGACAATTATTTCTACAGGGTTCATATTATTCTCCAATTATATTATAGATACCTAATACTTTAACTTTAAAATCATCAGTATCCTTAAGTGATTTAATTAATTCTAAAAATTTATCTTTATCTTCATATTTAGATGATACTTCAATATAAAAATTATATTTACCCATCATACTTCTATCTGGACGAGATAAAATTGATTTTAAATTTATATGCTTGTCATAAAATTCTTTTAATATAGTATATAAAATACCTGGTCTATCTTTTATTGATGTAAAAGATATTGAAGCTTCAAAATCATTTGTGATTTCATTTTTCTTTTTGTTGTTATCAACAACAAAGAATCTAGTTTCATTATTCTTTTTATCTTGAACATGAGTTAATACACATTCAAAATCATCTTTATTTAAAGCGTGCATTGGAATAATCGCACCTACATTTTTAGCGCCCTTTAATGCTAAATTTAAGCTTTCAATATTTGATTCTGTCTTTATACATTTAAATTTATTGGCTGTAATAAAATCTAGGCACTGTCCATATGCTTTAAACTGGACATATACTGTATCGATATCTTCAATATTTTTTGAATTTCCAACAAAGGCAAAATCTATTGATAATTTTAATTGATATCTAATTGTAAGATGATTAAATATTATTTGATCTAATGATTCAGTGACAAAGCCATCTAAAGAATTTTCAAATGGGACAACTGATATCGTATTATCATCAATTTGTTTTATAGCATTAATAATAGATTTATAATATTCTATTTCATATTCACAATCTTTATTTAATTTGATATATTTTAAAGCAGCTATATCACTGTAGGTACCTTTAGGACCTAAAACCGCTATTTTTTTCATATTTAACTCCTTCATATAATGGAATCATTTTATAATTCTTGTCAAATTCATATAAGCTTTTATACTTATAATCTTTAAATACATAATATTTTGTTCCATCAATAACTAACGCACAATCCTCCTCAATTCCAAATGAATGAAGATTGTATTTTTTTATAATATCATTATATATTATCAAATCTTCGTTTTGATAATGAGGACAGATTGATATATTTAATATACCAAGACAATTGACCATTTTGTAATTATAATTATGGAAATTGTCACTAAACATATCTTTATCACCTAAAGATGTGACTGTAGGTAACATCGCACCTGCAGATATACCATAATATATTTTATTTGAATCATCATATTTTTTTAATATTAAATCTAATTTATATTCTTTAAATATTTTAACTAAGGTGTCACATACTCCACCATAAACATAAAATATATCGCACCAATTAAATAAATCATCAAATTGATTTAAATTATCCATGATTAAATATTTAGCATCATAATTTAAATCTTTCATATATTCGTTAAATCTTTCGATGCATTTGTCTGTATTATTAATTTGGGCAAGAGGACAAAATAATATATTTATTTTAGTCTTGCCGACTAATTTAAATACCTCTTTTTCAATATTAATTTCTTTAGAATCTTTACTTCTTCCGCCTGATAATACATAAATCATAATTATTTTTTATAGCTTGCCTCAAGACGATAAATTGGTCCAAGCTTACTCCATTTATCTTCAAATTCAGTTGTAATATTAAAAGGATATTTTTCTAAATCTTTATGTAAATCTAAAGATATATTAGATAAATTCCAGTTACATTTATTAAATGACTCAAGTGAAAATTCAAATAGACCTCTATTGTCAGTCTTAAAATGAATTTCACCATCAGCTTTTAATATTTTCTTATATTCATTTAAAAAATTTTCATGTGTAAGTCTTCTTTTGGCGTGATGACGCTTAGGCCATGGGTCAGAAAAATTTAGATAAATTCTTGATACCTCATCCTTATCAAAATATTCACTAATAGTGGCGGCATCAATTACACATATTTTTAAATTATCATAATTCTTATCAATTATCTTTTCTAATACTCTAAGTAATACTGAATCAAATTTTTCAATTGCCACATAATTGATATCTTTATTTTGTTCAGCTAAGGTTGTAATAAATTGACCTTTACCACAGCCTATTTCAATATGGATTGGATTGTCGTTATTAAAAACCTTATTCCAATTTCCTTTGTTTAAATTTGGTTCACTAATAAAATATTTATTATCGTCAACCATTAATCTCTCTTTCGCATTTTTAACTTTTCTTAATCTCATTTTGTTAATTCCTTTATTGCCTCATAATAAACCTTTATCGCAAATTCAAAATCTTCAATAGACATATATTCATTAGATATATGACACAAATCTTCTTTACCTGGTTTTTGAGGGCCAAACGCTACACCATTTTTAAATTCGCGAGCGTAAGTACCACCACCGATAGCGATTGGTTTACAGTTATAATCTCCACTTATCTTTTTATACGCATTTAACAATGTGTTTACAAAATATGAATTATTATCAACTAAATGACTTAAAGAACCACCCAAGAAATTTAAATCATAACCAAATTCTCTACAGTTCTTTCCGACACAGTCAGGGATAATATCAAATGATTCATCATGTGGAGCACGAACATTAAATCCCATTCTTAATTTAGAACCATTAATTCTAATAAAAGCTAAATTAGATGTCAATTCTTTCATAAATGTGTCATAATCAGCATATCCAGCTTTTTTTCCTTTATTGTCCCATAAATAATATTTATCAATAAATCTAGCTAAATTAGATGTGCTATTTTTAACCAAAAAATCAAACATTATATAGATGGCATTTAATCCCTTATCAGGATCCATTGCGTGAGATGCAACACCATAAACTACATATGTATCTTCATTTAAGATACCACCTCTATATTTGTTTGTCTTAAGGTATTCAATGAATTGATATTTTAAATCCTTTTTCAATTTAAATTCACATTTTGAAGGAACTATATTATATCTTTCACCAGCCTCACAAGACACGAATATATCTTCACTTACATCACCTATAATATCGTAAGATATAATAGCTTTTTCACCACAAATAAGTGGGAAGTCGGCATCAGGTGAAAATGCATAATCTGCATCACCAAATACTTTTTTATATTCTTTAACACAGCGTGAGCCAGACTCCTCATCACAGCCTGCAAATAATCTTATTTTCTTATTAGGCATGAAATTATTGTCTTTAAGTGCCTTAAGGGCAATTAATATAGCAGTTAATGGTCCTTTGTCATCAGTTGTACCACGACCATACATATTACCATTTGAAATAGATAGTTCAAAAGGATTTGTTTTCCATTCATTACTCACAACAGGAACAACATCTAAATGACATAATATTAAAACTAATTCATCGCCATCTCCATAATCAAGACAGCCGAAATAATTTTTATGATTATATGTTTTAAATCCTAATTCATTTCCTATTTTCAAAAATTCTTCAAGGCATTCTTTATTTTTTACACCAAATGGGGCATCACTATTTTCATCAAAATTATCTAAAATACTATCAATAGATACTAATCTTTTTAGAATATCGATACCTAAATCTTTATATTTTGTAATTAATAAATCTAATTCATCCATAAAAAACACCTCTTTTTAAAATGTAATATATTATATTTTAACATATTTTTAACCATAATTATAGATATCAAAAAAAATTGTCTATTCTTTCGAATAGACATAATTTCTTTTTTATACTTCTTTACCAAGGCCTAAAGATAAAATCTTATCGCCGATTGCCTTCATAGCTTCAGCTTCATCTTCACCATCGCACTTAACTTCAATAGCTGTACCACTATAGATACCAAGTGACATAACGCCCATAATAGATTTGAAATCTACTTCATGCTTTAAAGCACTCAAAGTTATATCACATTTAAATTCCATAGCAACATTTACTAAAGTAGTTGCTGGTCTAGCATGTATTCCTGTTTCATTAGTAATTCTAAAATATTTTTTTATCATTATTTTATCCTCTCTTCTAACGCCGAACAGATTAATTGGCTATCAAGTCTAAATAATGTCTTAATCGAATTACCGGTAATAAAAACACCAGATGATAAAGACTTAATACCTTCTAGATTTACAATATCTAAATCCTTAACCTTGATAATTAATCTTCCATTTTCTGTATTGACTGATTCTAAATTTGAAGCCTCACCTAAATATGTTAAAAGATTATTTATAAAATCTTCATCTATTTTTATTCTTTTTGTTTTCTTTTTGTTTTTAAAAATTAAAAAACATATTAAGGCTATAACTACTACTATAGCAATAATTGCTATTACAATAATCGCGACTTTCAAACTATATCACTCCATTACTACTAAATTAATTATATAACAAAAATATTATATATTTCAAGACTTTTAGAAAAACGCATTCATAATTTTTTTATACGAATACGCAATTTATTAATTATTAATTAATCTTAGTCTATTTTCATCGTTTTAAATATAAACTAAACTCTAGTTTTCATTTGCCTAACTTTTGGTTAAATAAGCTTAATTTTGGCTATTTTCATCATTATTATGGAAATAATTATATATGTTTTCACATAAGTTCTTTGGCATGCCTGCTTTTTTTAATTCTTCTTTAGATGCTAATTTAACATTGTCAATTGTTGTGAAATATCTAATTAATTCTTCTTTCCTTTTAGGTCCTAAGCCCTCAATTTCATCAAGCTGACTTTTGAAAAAGCCTTTGGCTTTAGTTGATCTAAAGAATGATATTGCAAAATCATGAACCTTTTGAGATATATCCGCAAGCAATAAATATATATTTGAATTTTTATCTATATTTATAAATTTATCTTTAAAGAATATAATAGTTGCCTTATGGTGATCATCTTTTTGAATACCCATTACAGGAATATCTAATTCTAAAGAATTAATTATTTCTTCTGCGGCGTGCACTTGGATTTCACCACCATCCATTATCAATAGATCTGGCAATTTATCTCCATCCATCAAAAGTCTATAATATCTTCTGTAAATAACTTCTTTCATTGTGGCATAATCATTTGCCCCAACTACAGTTTTAATATGATATTTTCTGAAATCTTTAGGTGATTGTTTACCATCAACATAAACAACTAAACCAGATACAGGATATTCACCAAATAGATTTGAGTTATCAAACGCTTCTATTCTTCTTGGTGTTTTAATACCTAATAATTCACCTAATTCTTCTATTGTTTCTTTTTTCTTTAAAATAGTGTTTTTATATACATTTCTTTTGTTTTCTAGATTAAATTTAGCATTATAAAGTGCCATATCTAACAATTCTTTTTTCTTACCTAATTTAAAATCTACAGTTTTTATACCCAATAGTTCATCTATATTATCAATAGATACACCACCAATACATAATTCAGATGGTTTAGTATTCAAATCATAAAATTGGATTAAATAAGAAAGTAAATCAGATTCGATATCAGAATATGAATTTATGATAGTTTGATGATTTTGAACGATACTACCTAATCTTGTAATAATGATATTAATAGATAAATCACCATCATTTTCATATATACCTACATAATCTCTACTAGTTAAATCATTAATACTAATCTTTTGACGGCGTGTTGCATCTTTGACATTTGAAATCATATCTCTAAGTTCAATTGCGCGCTCAAAATCTAATTTATCAGATGCTTCTATCATCTTTTTATTTAATAATTCTAATACATCAAAAGAATTTCCATTTAAAAATTTAGCTATATTATTTTTATATTCTGTATAATCTATATTTAAATCTTTGTATACGCATGGTCCAAGACACTGACCTAAATGATAATATAAACATAATTTGTTTGGTATGATTCTACATTTTCTTAAAGGATATATTCTATTTAATAAATCAACTGTACTTCTGGCCGCGCCTACATTAGGATATGGTCCAAAATATCTAGCGAAACCTTTTTTTCTTTTATCTCTAGTTACTAAAAGTCTCGGATGAGTTTCATTAGTTAAAGCGATATATGGATAAGTTTTATCATCAGTTAAACTTATATTAAATTTAGGATTATATTCTTTAATCAAATTTATTTCTAGTACTAAAGCTTCGAGTTCAGATTCACAAATAACATATGAAAAATCACATATATTAGATACTAAAAGCGTAGTTTTGGCGTTGTGTACGCCATGGAAATAGCTTCTAACCCTATTTTTTAAATTTTTGGCTTTACCTACATAAATAATTTCTCCATCCTTATCACGCATTTGATAAGAACCAGGTTTATCAGGTAATAGCTTAAGCTTTTCTTCAATTAAACTATTCATTAATTGTATCCTCTATCTCTTTTTTTACATCATCAATTTTTACTTTTACTTTATATTTTTTAGATTTAAACATTAATGTAGGATGTTTTTTTGAAATTCTTTCAATTTTAGACAATATCTTTTCTTTTAATGCTAATTCTTTAAAGTTCTTAACCAATTCTTCTTTTTTAACTGCTGCCTTAGTTTTAATTTCTTCACGCATAATATTGAAATTCTTGATGATTTTAGCAATACCAACATGACGAATTGTTGAAAATATAAAATCGATTATAAATCCAATTAAAATTATGGCTGAGACAGTGTAGCCTATCGCTTTAATTTCAAATAAATAATTTGTGACAAATTTAGTAGCTGGATGTATTCCATATATAACTACCATTACTAATATACCAAACATAGTAGAATTTCTTAAGCACACTCTACCATTAATATTTAAAAATTTTTCACTGTAGTCCCACCATCTCATATGGAATATTAATTCCATACCTAAAGAAACTAAATATTCTAGTGTAGTAGTGATTAAAACACCCAGCAAAAATACTAATGGAAAATAATTATAAAGTGGTGAAAGTGGAATAATAATAAGTATGGCACCAGCACCATAAATTGGTACTAAAGGTCCATATAAATAGCCCCTATTTGTCAATTTCTTTGTACAAATAAAGACGTAAATAACTTCACATAAATAGCCTAAAAAGGCATAAATTATAAAATATATGAACCACTTAGTTATATATTCCATAATCTAT
Source organism: Acholeplasmatales bacterium (assembly GCA_024695025.1). Taxonomy (GTDB): domain Bacteria; phylum Bacillota_I; class Bacilli_A; order Acholeplasmatales; family Anaeroplasmataceae; genus Anaeroplasma. The sequence continues at coordinate 1,273 of JAILIY010000016.1, read as the reverse complement.
GCCTCCTTAAAAATAAATGTGGAGAGGATTCTCCACATAAAAAATTACTTCTTTAATGACTTAAATGTCATAGTAGTTTTGCCTTCAAGAATTTCCTCTAATGCTTCACCGATAGGCTTAACACAAATAGGATCATCTAGTGAAGTGTAATTTTCTTCATCAATAATATGAGCACGTCTTGCTGCCATGATAGCAAGTTTATATTTAGAATCAACTTTTTCTAATAATGCGTCTACTGAAGGGTAACGCATACCATCGTTTTCTCTTTTCATAAATAATCAATACCCCATTTCCATAACATATTATATAATAATTTTAAATAAATTTCTACTCATTTTCATCATTTTCGCCAATTAATTCATAATATTTATGAATAGAACGAGAGGTTTTAGCATGTTCAGCTCTAATTATCGCCATAATTCTATCTGCGGCATTAGAAACCTCATCATTTACGACGATATAATCATACTTAGGGGCAACCTTAAATTCTTTATTTGCCTTTTCAACTCTTTGGCGAATGATTTCTTCTGATTCTGTACCTCTGCTTGTAAGTCTATCATATAGATCTTGTTTTGAAGGTGGTACGATAAAAATCATTACACAATCAGGTACCTTTTCTTTAACTTGTAATGCACCATTTACTTCAATTTCAAGAACTACTTCTTTTCCTTCTTCAAGTTGTTCATTGACTTTATCTAAAGGTGTACCATAATAATTACCTACAAATTCAGCATGTTCAAGAAATAAACCTTTTTTAATTCTATCTTCAAATTCTTCTTTTGAAACGAAATAATATTCACGACCATCTTTTTCGCCTGGTCTTATCTTTCTTGTCGTCATAGAAATACTATATGTTAAATTATGATTTGGCATATCAAATAGTGCCTTTCTTACAGTACCTTTACCAACACCTGATGGTCCTGATATAACTACTAATAGTCCTTTATCATTTAATTTCATAATATATTCTCCTAAAATTTATCAATGTCAGCGCCTAAATTATTCAAACTAGAAATACAACTATCTAATATATCTACGACATTGTCATTTACTGCATAAAAATTATATTCTAAATATAAAATTTTATCTTTATATTTGGCAGTAAAATATTTTGATTTCAAATTAAAATCATTAATATTTTTATATAGTTCATCGCTAGAATCTGTCTTTTTAATATTTACGATAATTGATATATTATCATCGTTAACAGTAAAATAAGGATATAGATTAAAATCATTAATATTTAATGAAAATGAATATACTTCATTATCCT
>JAILIY010000139.1 GCA_024695025.1 Acholeplasmatales bacterium | reverse complement strand
AAAATCATAATAAGTGCTAGTGGTAGTAGTAATAGTACTACTTCGGGACTTGCTTCTAATATCATAAGTTACATCCCCTTTTTAAAAACCAAGTATTATTATAATACTTTTGTTCGTCAATGTTAAGAAAAATCGTTTTCTAGGCCAAAATTAATTGTTTTGAGTGGTAAAAATTTTTAAAAGTGTTAAATAAATTGTTAATTTTTGAGTGATTTTTTCCAAAAAAATTAAATATATTTAGTATAATCTAATTGAAAAGAGATGATATGTATGGAAAATAGGCAAGTATTAAGAAGACAGATGATTCTTAAGGGTAACCTTATGAAAACTATCTTAATAATTTGTTTACCATTAGCTTTCTATCAATTTTTAAATAGTGTGTTTGTAGTAATTGACCAAGTCATTTCGGCAAATATTTCGGCTGATGCCCAAAATGCAGTATCATCTATCGGTCAAATAAAAAATACTATTAGTGCATTTGGTGGAGGCTTAGCAGCCGGTGGCTGTGTACTTGTTGCTAGATATTATGGTGCTGGTGATTTAAGAAGAGCTAGACATTCAAGTTCAAACTTGTTTATGATGTCTATTGTATTAAGCTTAGTTATAATATTAGTATTTGTGCCATTTTCTTCACTAATTTTAAGGGCGTGTCAAATTGCCCCAGCTTCAAGAAAAATAGGTAATAGATATTTCCAACTTCAAATGATTGAATTGATATTTGTTTCTTTAAATAGTATATTCATCGGTCTTGAAAAGGCAAAAGGTAATTCAAGAATAATCTTATTCTTAAATTTATTTGTTTTAATTATTAAATTATCTTTAACATGTTTATTTGTGTATGGATTTAAACTAAAAGATATTATATATGTTGAGCTTGCAACAATTTGTGCTCAATTTATTTTGACAATAATAGGTGTTTGTATCCTATTTAACAAAAAAAACATTTTACATTTGGAAATAAAAATGTTATGGTTTAAAGCGGAGTATGTAAAATTAATTTTAATTTTAGCTATTCCAATTTTCTTTGGTAAATTCATTATGTCACTAGGTAAAGTAGTAGTAAATGCCATGTGTGGTTATTACTGGAATACCGTAACTGATGGTTTGATAGTCGGTTCGCTTGGTATATCGAATAACTTATCGGGACTAATCACTTCACCAACTAACACCTTTGAAGAAGGTGAGTCGACAATAGTAAGTCAAAATCTTGGTAATAAAAATATGAAAAGGACAGTTAATGCATTCTTTAAGACTTTAATTGTAGTTTCTATTATTTCTATTACAGGTTGGATTTTACTTAGATTTGTCCTTTGTGACTACATAGTAGAATTATTTACATTAGCTAAAAAGAATAAAGCTACAGACCCAGAAGATTTAAGAAAATTAGAATTAACCAAGAGTATGGTCAAAAAAATATTCGTGTATGATTCACTATCTATACCATCACTTGGTATAGCTGCGGCAGTACTAGGATTATTATATGGTTATGGTCAAACTATCCTTTCAACAATATTTAATTTCACAAGAATTGGAAGTAGGATTGTAATTTTGTTCATTTTGCATTATACTAGTCTTAATGATAATCCAACTTTGTGTGCTGGACTATCAATGGGTATCAGTAATATATTAATATTATTGACCGCAGTCTTGTTCTTAATAATCTTCTTATTAAGAATAAAGAAGAATGGTTATAAGGGTATGCATTTTACAGATCCCGAACCTGAAGTATCAGAACTTTTTGATGAAGATGAAATCATCTTAGAACAAGATCAAAAAGAAAATGATATTAAGGAAGTCACCCAAGATATTAAAATAGAATAATTGTCTTTGGACAGCAGGATTTTATCCTGTTGTCCTCGTATCCTTTCCGTGTTATAATCAAAATGGCGGTGAGGATAATGGACTTAAATATAAAAAACAACATTATGCCATCCGACTATAAAAGAATTAGAAAAGACGTCGAATGGCATTTTTTGCGAGATTTTGAGATATCAAAATTATTAAATAATAGCGATATTAAAGTCTCTATATATGATAATGATTTATGTGTTGGCGTTGGTAGATGTTTGACTGATAATGTCAATCTATTTTTGATTTGTGATGTTATGGTAATGAAAGAATACCAAGGTAAAGGCATAGGTAAATTAATCGTTAATAATTTAATTGATAGAATTAAAAATATTAATAGTACTGACAAATATATCTATGTGATGTCAGTTAAAGGTAAAGAAGGCTTTTATGAAGCATTAGGCTTCAAAAAAGATATTAAAAGTGGATATTGTATCCATCTTTTAGGAGATAAATAATTATGGATATGACAGAAAAGAAAATATCAAGTGAATTGATATTTGATGGTAAAATTATTAAAGTATTTAAGGACAAAGTTGAATGTCCTAATAAAGAAATATCATATAGAGAAGTAGTTAAACACAATGGTGGGGCAGCTATTTTATGCATAACTGAAAATGATGAAGTTTTATTAATAAAACAGTTTAGATATGCATATAATGAAGTAATATATGAAATACCTGCAGGTAAGCTTGAAAAAGGTGAAAATCCTTATGATGCAGCTTTAAGAGAACTTGAAGAAGAAACAGGTAATAAAGCTAAAGAATTAGAACATCTATGTGATATATATCCAACTTGTGGATATTCTAATGAAGTTATATATTTATATTTGGCTAAAAATTGTACTAAGACTCATACTCATTTTGATGAAGATGAATTTATTGAAACAGTTTATGTACCATTAAATAAAGTAAAAGAAATGATTTTAGATGGCACATTAAAAGATGGCAAAGCTATCTGTGCTTTACAAGCATATTTATTAAAATATAATGATTAAAAATAACCAACATGAAGTTGGTTTTTTATTTTACTTTTACAATAAATCAAATTGTGATATAATACGAAAATGTATGTTTTAAACAATAGATTTTGGAGGTAATATAATGAAAAAGAAGTTTTTATTATTAGGTTTAGCACTTTCTGGATTGCTTTTTGTTTCATCATGTACTGGTAATAGTTCAAAGGATGAATCAAGTGTTACAAAGAATACTACAAGTGTTGAGGCACAATCAACAAGCCAAGAAACACAATCTTCAAGTGAGGCACAATCTTCAAGCGAGGCACAATCTTTAAGTGAGGCAACTAGTCAAAATGAATCTGAATCACAAAGTGAATCAGAAACAGAACCTACTACTGATCAAGAAGAAGAATCTAAGATAGTTAAATTAGATGATTATAAATTTAGTGATGGTTTCCTTACATATAAAATGGCAAAGGATTATTCATATTGTGATGTAATTGATTGGAACGATGATGATAGATTACGCAAGGAAGTAATTATACCATCAGAAATTAATGGTGTTCCTGTAAAGTCAATCGATGCATGTTTCGAAAATGCTCTATTTGAAACAGTTGTTGTAAGTGAAGGCATAGAAAACATTAATGGACAAGCTTTTATGCAATGTTATAAAATGAGAAGTATAACATTACCAAGTACATTAAAAACCATAGGTAAAAAAGCTTTTATTGAGTGTTGTGCATTAAATGAAATAGTAATTCCTAGTGGTGTAACAGAGATTGGTGAAGGTTCTTTTGATTATTGTTTTAATCTAGTTGATTTTTATAATTTATCACAAGTTGATATTAAAAATAGTTTTTTCACATCAGATATAACTAATATTCATAAGAGTCTATCTGAACCATCAAGTATTATCAAGTCTGGTGATTTTAGTTTCGCGACAATTAAAGATGGATCTTATGCATTAGTTGGTTATAGTGGTAATGGAAACAAAATAGAATTACCAGATGGCATTAATGGCAATAAATATGCAATTAATTCTGGTGTTTTTGCAGAAAGAAGCGAAGCTTTATGCGTAGTTATACCAAGTAAAGTTATTGGTATATCAGATTATGCATTTTATGATTGTAATATTTATATTGTATATAATTTATCAGATTTAGATTTAAAAATAACTGATGATGATGAGGCTTTTGGTGGTCTTACATACAAAGCTAAAAAAATATATACAAGCCTTGATGTAGAAAGCTTTTATGAAGAAGGAGATTATACTTTCCTTAAGATGGATAATAGCTATACATTACTTTATTATCATGGAAATGAAAAGAATTTAGTATTACCTGAAAAGGTTAATGGAAGTGGCTATGATATTGGCGTATCTGCGTTTATGAATAAAGATATCGAAAGTGTTACAATACCAGAAGGTGTAATTAATATTGATAATTATGCATTTGGTGGGACAAAAATAAAAGAAATAAATATCCCTTCCACTGTAAGATCTATTGGTTCATGTGCTTTTGCTGGAACTTTGTTAGAAAATGTAATTATTCCTAACAATGTTGAAACGCTTGGCGCATCTGCTTTTTCATCTTGTTATAACCTAAAAAGTATAGTCATTGGCGATGGATTAAAAGTTTTAGATGAAGGTGTTTTCTATAAGTGTTATAATTTAATTAGTATTACACTAGGTAAGAATCTTGAAAAACTTAGATATGTAGGATGTAAAAATGTTAAAGAAGTATATAATTTATCAACAATCGATAATGACACAATATTTGATAAAATAGGTGATGTTACTATTCATACATCACTTGATGAAAAATCAGTATTAACAATTGTAGATGATTTTGTATTTGCTAAAGAAGATGATAAATATACATTAATTTATTATCTTGGTAACACTTATGAAGAATATTATAACGAAGATACTTATGAAGAATATTTAATAGTTCACGCTAAAAATGTTGATTTAGTTTTACCTAGTGACGTAAATGGTTCTAATTATGCTTTAGGAAATGAATTATTCGAAAATTCAGATATTAGAAGTATTGTAATCCCTAATTCTGTAACTAGTATTGGAGAAAAAACATTTAAAAATTGTACTAATTTATCTTCAATTACAATTCCAAGTTCAGTTACATCTATAGGTGATCGAGCATTCGTAAATTGTTATAATTTAATCGAAGTAACTAATTTATCATCTCTTGAAATTGTCAAGGCAAGTGATACATTTGGTGGTGTTGCATATTATGCTAGAATAGTTAATGATGTATTACCTTTAAATCATGTTGAAGAATATGTAGAAGGTGATTTCAAATATTACACTGTCAATGATAAATATTATTTATATGAATATACTAACAATGACATAAATGTAGTATTACCTGATACAGTTAATGGCTGTACATATGAAATAGTTGGAATGCCATTTGAAAATAAAAGACTAAAAACTATTACTTTAGGTACAGGCTTAACTAAAATATCAAGTGATGCATTTTTAAATTGTAATATTTGTTGTATAATTAATAATTCTAATTTAGATATTAAAGTTTACAGCGATGAATTTGGTCAAATAGCTTTAAATACAGGTAATATTTATAATTCTGGTGAAGTAGAAATTATAATTGATGGATTAAATGTTTTCTTAAAAATAAATAATGAATATTATTTAGTTTATTGTGACAGCAATGAAAATGAAATTGTTTTACCTGATACAATTAATGGTAATCTATACAATATTGGTGATGGCTGTAGAGTAAGTGAAGATATCAAAAAAATCACAATGAGTGATAACATTAAATCAATCGGAACTTATTTCTTATTAAATAGAAAAAAACATTTAGATATAGTTGTTTCTAACAATTTAGAAACAATCGGAGATAATAGTTTTAGTAATTATTATTACAATGATTTATTTTTGCCAGTATCAATAAAGACAATTGGTGCTAATTGCTTTAGTAATGATGATGAATATCAAATAACACTTATATATTATTTTGGATCAAGTGAAGAATTTAGTTTAATTTCAATTGGTGCAAATTCTTTTTCATCATATGAAGTATACATGTATACTGAAACTGAACCAACAGAAAAAGGCTGCTGGTGGTGGTATGCTGATGAGACTAAAACTCAAATTAAAGCAAAAAAACTTATAGAAATTACAATTGTATATCCTGATAATAATATTGTACCAATTATAAAAGAGAGTACATACTGGTTTTCTGACTTAGAATTAACACCTGAAGAAATTGCAGGAAAAACATTTAGTGGCTGGTATTATGACGCTGATTATAATCAAGCAATTGGAAGTAGAGATACATTCATAGAAGACATAACTATTTATGCAAAATATGAATAATAAATAGAATAATACAAAAATTAAAGACTATAAAATTCCATATTTTATAGTTTTTTTTTCGCTTTTATGTTAGAATAAAAATGTATTTTTGTTTAAGGAGGATTCACTATGGCTAAGAATAAACTTTTTTTAACAAACATTATCGATGATAAGCCAACATTCATAAGATTAAGAGAATATTTAAATATGAAAGGATATACTATCAGATGCGCTTATTTAGATGAAGATGATAGTGACAATAAGATTAGAATTGCATTTTTAAGAAGCGATTGTGTCATTGTTATATCAAGTTCTAAATCTTTATCTTTAGCTAATTTCTATTCCGGAATTGAAACAGTTAAGAAAAATATTAATAGTAGACCTCTTATAAATGTTTTACTTGGTGATTCATTAGATAATATTTTTAATTCTATTTATCAAAACGAACAAGTATCTGATGAAATTGTTTTAAAGGCAGATGATTATAAATCAGAACTAGAAAATAGTGATTATTTATTATCAAATGGCGTTGATTTTACTAATGTATACAACAAATTAAAAGAATTAGGAATCATACCTGATGATGTAAAAAAATTAGAAGAACCAGTTAATGATGACAACAATTTAGTTGTGCCTGTAAAGCCACAACCAATTGTGCCAGCTGAAAAAACTGAAGAAGAATTAATTAAAGAAAAAGCTCTAAATGATTTAGATGCTTTAGATAAAAAGATTGATGATAAATTAAAGGTTCAAGAAGAGAAAAAACAAAAAGCTAAAGAAGAAAAAGAAAGACAAAAGGCAGAAGCCGAAGCTTTAAAACAAGAAAATAATGATAATCCTCAACAAGAAGTTAAAGAAGAAGCTAAGCCCGAGGTTAAAGAAGAACCTAAAGAAGAAGCTAAGCCTGAACCAGTCGTACCTACAAAGGTTGAAGTTAAGGAAGTATTATTAGATAATCCTGAAGCATTTAAAAAAGCTTTAGCTAAGTTTTCTAATGAAGAATATAATTCTGCATATAAATTATTTAAAGAGACAGCTAAAAATCCAATTGCGATGGAATATTTAGGATATGCTAATTTGACAGGTATGGGCTGTGACAGAAATGAAGCAGAAGCCTATAAGTGGTATTTAAGAAGCGTTGAAGAAGGTAATGATCACGCTAAAACAGGTCTTGCCGATTGTTATTATTATGGTTATGGTACAGAAAAAAATGATGAACTTGCATTAAAATATTATGAAGAGACAATTGATCAAGATCAAGATGTAGTACTTCATATCGCAAATATTTATTTTTATTCTGATAAACTTAGAAATTATTCAAAAGCTTTTAATTTATATAACATGATATTTAAATTGAATATCCCACAAGTATATCACAACATGGGATATATGTATTATTATGGTTTGGATGTTCAACAAGATTATGAAGAAGCTTATAAGCTTTATAATAAGGCTTCTGAATTATCTTATGCTCCAGCAATAAATGATTTAGCATGTATGACTTTAGAAGGTTTAGGCTGCGAAGCTAATATGGCAGAAGCATTTAGATTATTCCAAGAAGCAGCTAAATATGATTTAGCGGAAGCTCATAAGAATTTAGGTGATTGCTTTAAAGATGGTATCGGTACTAAACAAGATTCTAAAAAGGCAGTTACAGCATATAGAAAGAGCGCTAATTTAGGTTCTAGTGAAGGTGCATATGAGCTTGCTCATATGTTCGATTTAGGTGACAACGTAGATATCAGTGAATCTGAAGCACTTAAGTGGTATGAATTTGCATCTAATTTAGGTAATCCAATGGCTCAAGCAGAACTTGCAAGACATTATTATTTTGGATATGGTGTTAAAAAAGATAACGAAAAGTCTTTTAAATATTATAAGATGTCAGCAGAAAATGGTTATGCACCTGCAATGTTTGAACTTGCTCGTTTTTACCACAATGGTACAGGTACTGAATACAGTGAAGAAAATGCCTTAGTTTGGTATAAGAAGAGTGCTGAGTTAGACAATGTTGATGCACTACTTGAAATGGGTAAAATATACGAAAATGGCTACACTATAAAACAAGATATGGATGAAGCATTTAAATGTTATGAAAGAGCATATCAATTAGGTAATGCCAAAGGTTTACTTTCTATGGCTAAATGTTATTTATATGGTATCGGTGTTGAAAAGAATGTTCAATTAGCATTTGAAACATATAAAAAAGCTGCCGATACTAAATTACCAGAAGCTCAAGCTCTATATGGAGATTGCTTTTTCAATGGTACAGGTACACTTCAAAATTATAGAGAAGCAGTTAAATATTATAAGATTGGTTCTCGTGGAAAAGACCCACATGCATATTATTGTTTAGGTAGATGCTGCGAACTTGGTGTTGGTGGCATGCCAAAAAATATGAAAGAAGCTGTAAAGAATTATCAAGAAGCAGCTGATTATGGCGATGATGATGCATGTTATGAATTAGGTGAATATTATACTAATACAAATAATAAAGATTATGATTTAGAAGAAGGCTTCAGCAATTTTGAAGCTGCAGCTAATCGTAATTACACACCAGCTATCGTAAGACTTGCAATGTGTTATTATGAAGGTATCGGTATTACACCTGATAAAGATTATGCTCATGATTTAGGTCTTAAGGCTATGCAATTAGGTAATCTAGATGCTAAAGAATTTTTGAAGAATTATTTTAACGAAGAATATTAATATAAAAAGCATGAATTTCAAAAAATGATTTTCATGCTTTTTTATATATAGGTCCTTTTTGTTCTAATTTTAATAAATTAATATTGTAAATTGAATCTAATAATTTAGATGTTTTAAGTTCTATATCTAATATCATATTTATATCTTCTTTAATATTAGTATAAATATTTATATTTTTCTTTATTGATTTTAAATAATCTTTTCCAAGATTATTAAATCCTAATACTCTAATAAATGATATATCATCATTAAT